>CAMOHY010000005.1 GCA_946615495.1 uncultured Clostridia bacterium | reverse complement strand
GCGATGGTGGCCACCAGGCAGGCGTACTGCACGTTCAGGGGGTTTACCGCGCCGTTGGTAAGCATGATGTTGGCGTCGCTGCCAAAGGACGAGCCCATGGAATTGGACGTGAACACGATGGAGCGCAGGATCATCTGGATGGGATGGCGGGAAGCGTCCTTAATGTAGAGCAGGGCGCTGAAATAGCTGTTCCACATGCCCACGATGGCGAACAGGGAGAAGGAAGCGATGAGGGCTTTGGACAGGGGCAGCACGATGCTGACCAGAATGCGCAATTCGCCCGCGCCGTCAATCAGCGCCGCTTCGCGGATTTCATGGGAAATGCCTTTGAAGAAGGACCGGTACATGAACACGTTCCAGGCGCTTACGCAGCCCGGCAGCACCAGGGCCCAGGTGGTGTTCATCAGGCCCAGGTTTCGGATGTTCAGGTAAGCGGGAATGGTGCCGCCGCTAAAGAACATGGTAATGAGCATAATGACGCTGATGAAGCCCTTCAGCTTGAATTCCTGCACCGACAGGGCGTAGCCCAGGCAGGAGGTGAGGGACACGTTCAGCAATGTGAACAGGAGGGCGTACCAAATGGTCCACAGGTAGGAGGTGTAAATGGTGGGCTTGGAAAACACGATTTCATAGCCCTTTACGTTCAGCTCCTTGGGAATCAGGCCCACCGCGCCGCGGGTAATCATCCGGCTGGAGGAAAGGGACACGGCGATGACGTGAATGAAGGGGTAGAGAATGACAACGCAGAAAACCAGCAGCAGGATAATCAGCGTTACATCGAAGGAAAGGCTGCCGATGCGGATTTTGTTTTTCGGAGATGAAGCGGTATTCTGGCTCATAAACGCACCTCCTCACCAAATGCTCTGTTCAGGATCGATGAAGCGCACCACGTAGTTGGTGCCCACCACCAGAATCAAGCTGACCAGAGAAACGAACAGGTTTACGGCTGTGGCAAATTCAAACCGGCCGTCCTGAATGCCCATGCGGTACACGTAGGTACTGATTACTTCCAAATCCATCCGGTTGGTTTCGTTCATCATCAGCAGGATTTTGGTATAATCCTGGGTGAAAATGTTGCCCGTGTTCAGAATGAGCACCACCGTGGTGGTGGGCAGGATGGCGGGCAGGCAGATGTGGCGGATTTTTTGGAAGCGGTTGGCCCCGTCGATGTTGGCCACGTCGTACAGCGAGGTATCCACGTTGGACAGGGCGGACAGGTAAATGATGCTGCCCCAGCCGACCCCCTGCCAGATGGCCGAGCCGATGAACATGGGCATAAAGTAGGCCGTACCTGCGTTCATATTCACCCTTTCCAGCCCGAAAATGACCCGGATGTTATTGAACAGGCCATCCAGGGAGCCGAAGGTGTTCAGCATGGAGCAGATAACCACGATGGAAATGAAGTGGGGCAGGTAGGAAATGGTCTGCACAGAGCGCTTGAACCATTTGGAGCGCACTTCATTGAGCATCAGCGCCAGGATGATGGGCATGGGATAGGTGAAAAGCAGCGACAGAACGCCCACCTTGATGGTCTGGGTGATAATGTGCTCGCAGTTGACGTTGTTAAAGAATTCCTGGAAATTTTTATACCAGGGATCCAACCACGCGCTGCCCCACACGCCCTTCTTGGGCTTATATTTTTTGAAGGCGATGAGCACGCCGTACATGGGCACGTACTGAAACAGCACCACCACCGCCAGCGGGATCAGGCACAGGGCCACCAGCGCCCGCTGCTGCCATAGGATGCGGCACCATCTTTTTATTCTTTCCAGCGGCGTTTTCTTGGAAATGGTGTGCAAAGCGGCCGCTCTGCTCATAAGCATTCTCCTTTCCTTGGGGAAGATAATCGAGTTTACTTAAAAATTACTAAACAAATCTTGCTGACGATTTATATTATAACGCACGACGAAAAGGATATGAATGGATAATCTGGATAATTGTTTTACATCTATTCTATTTTTTGCTGAATGATTTGCGCTTTTTCGGCTTGTTTACTAAATTGTTCAGTAATTATTTTTACATTCGGCTGGAGACTGGCAGGGAATCGACGTTTTGTGTATAATATAAATAAGTGAACACAACGGCAAAATTTCTGCCTGAATGAAAACGAACGGAGGGAAACAACGTGGACGCTGCCAAACTGGACCCCGCCCTGCGGGAATTTGCGGCTCCCCCGGCGCGCTTCAGGGGCGTGCCGTTCTGGGCCTGGAACTGCAAGGTGACCAAAGAAAAAATTGACAGCCAGGTGGAATACTTCCGCCGCATGGGCATGGGCGGCGCCATGGTGCACCCCCGCACGGGCCTGGACACGCCTTATTTATCGGAAGAATATATGGCGCTGGTAAAGCACGCGGCGGAAAAGCTGCGCCAGGCGGGCATGGCCTGCTACCTCTATGACGAGGACCGCTTCCCCTCCGGCAGCGCGGGCGGCATCGTGACAAGGAACGTGCGCTTCCGCGCCCGCTACATCGTGGTGACGGACCGGGAGCTGGAGGGCTATTGCGCGAGCCGGGCGGAATTTGAGGCCCAGGCGGAGGCGGGGGAAACGCCGCGGGGCTATTTCCTGTGCGATTACGGAATCGATTTCCGGGACGGATACCTTGCTTCCTATAAGAGAATGCAGACGGGCGGCAATTATCACGCCTATGTGGAATTGATGGGCTGCGACCCCTGGTTCAACGGGGAAACGTATGTGGACGTGTTCAACCCGGACGCCATCGACGCGTTCCTTGCCGTCACCCACGAGCAATACGCCGCGGCGCTGTCGGAAGATTTCGGCGGCGCCGTGCCGGCTATCTTTACGGATGAGCCGCATATGATGGGAAAATACTGCATCCCCGCCGCCGGGGCCCGGCGCGCCACCCTGGCCTATACCGACGACATGAACGAAACCTTCCGCGCCGCCTGGGGCGCGGAGCTGCTGGACATTCTGCCGGAGCTCATTTGGGAAAAGCCGGAGGGCTGCAGCCCATGGCGCTGGCGCTACCACGACCACGTGACCGAGCGCTTTGCCGCCGCCTATGGGGACCGGCTGGGCGCCTGGTGCGAAAAGCACGGCATCGCCTACACCGGGCATTTCCTGTCCGAACGCACCTTGTTTTCCCAAACCCTGGCTTCGGGCGAAACCATGCGCCAATACCGCAGCGAGCATCTGCCCGGCATCGATATCCTGGCGGGCCAGCTGGAATTGACCACTGCCAAGCAGGCCGAGTCCGTGCGCCGTCAAATGGGCAGGCAGGGCCTGGTGTGCGAGCTTTACGGCGTGCTGGAATGGGATGTTACCTTCCGCCAGCATAAGCTGCAGGGGGATTGGCTGGCGGCGCTGGGCGTCACCATCCGGGTGCACCATCTGGCCTTTATGAGCATGGGCGGCGAGGCCAAGCGGGATTGGCCCGCGGCCATCGGCTGGCAGTCGCCCTGGTGGGACCAGTATGCCTATTTGGAGGATTATTTCGCCCGCGTAAACACCCAGCTTACGCGGGGAAGGCCCGTTACCCACGTTGCCGTGCTGCATCCCATCGAATCCTTCTGGCTGCTGTTCGGCCCGGTGGATAAAACGCTGCCCCGGCGGCAGGAAATGGACGAGCAATTTGAAAATCTGGCCCAATGGCTGCTGTACGGCGGCTTGGATTTTGATTATCTGTCCGAAGCCATGCTGCCGGATTTGTGCCCGGCGGGAAGCAATCCCCTGCGGGTGGGCCAGTGCGAATACGAAGCGGTGGTGGTGCCGCCGGTCATCACCCTGCGCAGCACCACCCTGCAAAGGCTTGCGGCCTTCCGCCAGGCCGGGGGACGGCTGATCTTCCTGGGCGGCGCGCCGGAATGCGTGGACGGCCTGCCCTCAAACGAGCCGGCGGCGCTGTGGAAGGAAAGCGAAAGGCTGCCCATGGAGCGCTCCCGCCTGCTAAAGGCGCTTTTGCCCCTGCGGGATATTGAAATCAGAAATGAAAAGGACGGAAGGCTTTCGGATAACCTGATCTATCAGCTGCGCCGGGAGGGGGAAGAAAGGGTGCTGTTCCTGTGCCACGTAAAGGATGAAAAGCCTGCCCGGCCCCGCGTATACAGAATCCGGCTCAAGGGCCTTTGGCAAGCGCTGCGCCTGAACGCCCTGGACGGCACGGTTTCCCCCATGGGCGGCGTTCAGGAGGGCGGCGAAACCGTGCTCCTTTGGCCCTGCGACGCTCAGGACAGCCTGCTCCTCAGGCTCACTCCCGGCGCGTGCGCGTCCCCCGCTCTGCTGCCCAAGCCCCTGCATACCGTGAAAACGCTGTTTGAAGCGGATGAATTCACGCTGGACGAGCCCAACGCCCTGCTTTTGGACCGCTGCGAATACGCCTTGGATGAAGGCGAATGGCACGCGGCGGAAAACGTGCTGCGGGCGGACAACGCCCTGCGCGCCCTGGCCCGCCTGCCCCGGCGGGACGGCGTGATGGTGCAGCCCTATCTTACGCCGCCTCAAAAGGCGGAGCATACGGCCAGCCTGCGCTTCCGCTTCTGGGCCGACCGGCCGTTTGCGGGCCTGCGCCTGGCGGTGGAGCAGCCGGAAAAGATGGAAATTTTCCTGAACGGCGAAAGAATCGCATCCCCGGCAGAGGGCTGGTATGTGGATGAGGCCATCAAGACGCTGCCGCTGCCCGATGTAAAGGAGGGGGAAAACGTTCTTCTCCTGCGCGCGCCCCTGACCCGGCGCACGGACCTGGAGGCGGTGTACGTGCTGGGCCGCTTCGGCGTGCGGGTGGCGGGAACGCGCCTGACCCTCACCGCCCTGCCGGACCGCCTGGCGCTGGACGATTTGACCCGCCAGGGCCTGCCCTTCTATACGGGCAACGTGCGGTATGCGTTCAGCCTCGAATTGGAAAAGGACGCCCCGCGCCTGTATCTGCATCTGCCCCACATGGCGTCGCCGGTTTCCGCGGTGTTTGTGGATGGGAAGGAGAGCGGCAAAATCGCCTGGCAGCCCTACCGGACGCAGCTGCCGCCGCTGAAAGCCGGGCGCCACCGCGTGGAAATAAACTGCTGCGGCAGCCGGTACAACGGCTTTGGCACCCTGCATAACGCCAATCCCAACTACGTGTGGTACGGCCCCGATTCCTTCCGCACCACCGGGGACGATTGGACGGACAATTATCTCGTCCGGCCCAGCTATCTGCTTTCGCCTGCGGAACTGATGGAGGAAAACGAATGAATATAGAACATCTGCTCACGCCCTATAAATGGGGGAAGCCCGTGCTCGGCGGCACGGGAGAAGAAGGCCGGTTTGACCGCAACGCCGTGGACTGCCCTACCCCCTTTTTTCACAACGGGCGGTACTATATGCTGTTCGTTGGCTTTGACGGCGTGGGCTACCAAACGGGCCTGGCCGCGTCGGATGATTTGGTGAATTGGGAAAAGCTGGGCGTCATCCTGGCCCGCGGCGGCAACCGGGATTGGGACAAGGTGGGTATGGCGGGCACGGGCCTGCTCATGGAAAACGATCTGTTCGGCCCGCGGAAGCTGAAAAAGGCCTTTGGAAAGTATTGGATGGTGTACCATTCCTATCCCCGCGCCGGCTATGAGGCGGGGGCGGCGGAAATCGGCCTGGCCTGGACGGAGGATGAAGAATTGCTCCATTGGCATTTCGTGGGCGATCCCGTGCTTTCCTGGCGGGACGGCGCGGCCTGGGAGCACGGCGGGCTGTATAAGGGCTGGCTGATGGAGCATGAAGGGCGGTTTTACCTGTTTTATAACGCCAAAACGGATGAAACGGACCGGGGGTGGATAGAGCAAACGGGCTTTGCCGTATCCCAGGATTTGCTCCATTGGCGTCGGCATCCGCTAAACCCCGTGCTGCCCGTGACCCCCGGCGCGTGGGACAGCGTGTTCGCTTCCGACCCCGCGGTGTTTTACGACAGCCGGGAGGAGCAATGGGTGATGTACTATTACGGCCTGGGCAATCTGTCCGCCTGCGAAGGGCTGGCCGTCAGCCGGGATTTGCGGGAGTGGAAAAAGTTTCCTATCCCCATCCTCACCATCGGCACCCGCAAGGCGGTGGACCAAATCCACGCCCACAAGCCCGGCATTCTTTTTGACGGAAAGGACCTGTACCATTTTTACTGCGCCTGCCGCCCCGCTTTTGAGCAGGACCCCACCTTCCCTTACTCTCCGGAGCACCGGTGCATCACCGTGGCCCGGAGCGCGCCCTGGCCGAACGAATAAAGGAGGAACACGCGGATGCTTACCTTGACAGAGGACAAACACTATTTCCTGCGGGATGGAAAGCCTTTCTTCTGGCTGGGCGACACGGCCTGGCTGCTGTTTCAAAAGCTGACGGAAGAAGAAGCCATCGTATACCTTAAAAACCGGGCGGCCAAGGGCTTTACCGTCATCCAGGCCACCCTGGTGCACACCGACGGCTACAAAAACCGGGCGGGTTCTCCCGCTTTGCTGGAGGATGATTTTTCCCGCCCCAATCCCGACCCTTCGCCGGAAGCCTACTGGCCCATGGTGCGGCGCATCGTGGACGCGGCGGCGGAGCTTGGCCTGGTGATGGCGCTGCTGCCGTCCTGGGGACGCTTTGTGTCCTCCGGGCAGCTTGCGGGCGCGGCGGCGGATACGTATATCGATTTTCTGGCCCAATGGTTTGGCGGCTGTGAAAACGTGCTTTGGCTGGTAGGCGGCGATGTGCGCGGCTCCGACGCGCCGGAGGAATTTGGCCGCATCGGCGCGCGGCTGCGGGAAAAGTGCCCCCATCAGCTCATCGGCTTCCATCCCTTCGGCCGCTGCTCCTCTTCCCAATGGTTCCAGGACGCGCCCTGGCTGGATTTCCATATGTTCCAATCCGGCCACCGGCGGTATGACCAGATCAGGCTGAACCAATGGGACGATAAGGTGGCCGCGGAAACCTACGTGGGAGAGGACAATTACCGCTATGTGCAGCATGACCGGCCCCTGCTCCCTCCCCGGCCCGTGCTGGACGGCGAACCCAGCTATGAATTCATTCTGCAGGGGCTGCACGACCCCGCCCAGCCTTACTGGCAGACCTGCGATGTGCGCCGGTACGCTTATTGGTCGCTGCTGGCGGGGGCCGCGGGCTTTACCTACGGCAGCAACGCCATCATGCAGTTCTGGCAGGGCAGGGAGCCGGGCGCCTTCGGCGTGTTTGAAACCTGGCGGGAGGCGCTGCATAATCCCGGCAGTATGCAGATGACCCACGTCCGCCGGGTGATGGAGGAAATGGATTGGCAGTCCGGCCGGCCCGCCCAGGAGGCTTTGGCGGATAACACGGGCGAAAAATACGAATATAATCTGGCCCTGCAAACGGACCGGGGATTGTGCGTGTATACCTACACTGGAAAGCCCTTCGCCGTGCGCACCCTTTCCTTGGGAGAAACGGAAGGCTGGTGGGTGGACCCGGTGTCCGGCGGGGAAAGCTATCTGGGAAGCGTTCCTGCTCAGGACAAGGCGCTTTTCACGCCGCCGGACCGCCACCGGGGCCAAAACGATTGGCTGCTGCTGCTGAAGAAACGCGCGTAAGAAAGCAGGGAGGGAAAACGGGTGGAAAACGCTCTGCGTTACGTGGAAGGCTTTGTAAAACATTATTCTCCCGGCCAGGCCCGCTGGTTTTATGAGGATGGCTGCGTGCTCATGGGGTGCCTTGCCATGTATCGGGCCACCGGGCAGGACCTGTACCGGGATTTCGTGCTTTCCTATATGGAAAGGGCGGTGTCGCCGGAGGGAACAATCCTGCATTTTCCCATGGACCAATACAACGTGGACAACATCAACGCCGGGAAAGCGCTCTTTTTCGCCCTGGATGAAACAGGGGAGAGCCGCTACCGTCGGGCGGCGGATTTTCTCATGGACCGGCTGGACCATCATCCCCGCTGTGGTTGCGGAAATTTTTGGCATAAGGAAATCTATCCCGATCAGATTTGGCTGGACGGGCTGTATATGGCCCAGCCCTTCCGGCTGGAATATTCCCTGCGCTTTCGCCATGGGCGGGATGCGCAGGATGTGCTGAGCCAGTTTTCCAATGTGCGGGCGTTGCTTTTCAGCGAAGAAAAAGGGCTGTATTACCATGCCTGCGACACCGCCCGGCGTCAGCCCTGGGCCGACCCCCGGACGGGCCGTTCGCCCAATTTCTGGCTGCGGGCCATGGGCTGGTATTTGATGGCCTTAGCGGACTGCCGGGCGCTGCTGCCAGGGGAGGAGGGGGAAAAGCTGGCCGCCCTGCTTGCGGAGGCGGCCAAGGGCATCCTGCCTTATCAGGACAGGGAGACCGGGCTTTTTTACCAGGTAGTGGACCGGGCGGACGCGGAGGGCAACTACCTGGAAACCTCCGGCAGCGCCATGGTGTTTTACGCCTGGATGAAGGGCTGGCGCTTGGGCGCGCTGCCGGAAGCGTTTGGCCGCCTCGGCGCGGAGGGCTTAAAAAGCCTGGCGAAAGAAAAACTAAAGCAGGACGGGGAAGGCGCCTGGCATTTAACGGATATTTGCCGCTCCGCCGGCCTGGGACCGGGCAACCGGCGGGACGGCAGCGTGGGCTATTACCTGAGCGAGCCGCGGGTGGCGGACGACGGAAA
This sequence comes from uncultured Clostridia bacterium, assembly GCA_946615495.1. Classification (GTDB taxonomy): domain Bacteria; phylum Bacillota; class Clostridia; order Christensenellales; family Aristaeellaceae; genus RUG563. The sequence continues at coordinate 19,107 of CAMOHY010000005.1, read as the reverse complement.
GGGCGTGGGCCCCTTCCTGATGGCCCTGGCCGAATGGATGAAACAAGAAGGATAGAAAGCAAATAGCAGGAGCCGGAGGCGGTGCGCCCCAGCTTTCCAGGGCGTCGAAAAAGAATTTTCGGCACCCTCAGGGCATCGGCTCTGTCCATGCGCTGCCATCGAAAGTCTGGGGCGGGCTGCCGGACCGGAAGCCCGCCTTTTTAAAAGGCGAGGGTTAAAAAGCGAAGGGGGAGATGAGGAAAGTGAAGCGGGATGTATCCAGGCTGCTGTATTCCTGGGCCAGGAAGCTGCCCGGCGAAGGAGAAAAATGGATGCTGGGCCCAACCGGGAAAAGGCTGTGGATGGATTATTTGGACCCCGCCCCCGGCTTTGCGGGCCGGGCGGATTTTATTCACAAAATGAATATCCCCTTGCTTTTTTCCGTGGGCCGGGCGGACTGCCGGGAAGCGGCGCTTTCGCCCATGCGCGTTTTGTGGCAGGCGGACGGGAGCCGCTTTTTCCATGAAAGCTCCGGCCTTTCCTTTGAGGAACGCAAGCTGATTACCTGGGAGGACCAGGCCCTGTCCCTGCAAACCTGGGAAAACCGCGGGGAAAAGCCCCTGACGCTGACGCTGCTGCTGCCGGAGGGGGCCGCGCTGGGAAAGCCCTTTTCCTTCCCCTGCGCGCTCCACGGCGTCACGCCGGTCATGCTGGTCAAAAGCGGCGAAGCATGGCCCGGCGGCTGCCTGACCCTGGCCCCCGGCGAACGAAAAAGCGTGTTCGTCGCCGCGGCGGTGGGCCTGCCGGGGGAGGAAGAAGCGATGAGGGATGGGCTGGACGCGCTGCTTAGCCGCCCGGCCCCCGAACAGCTGATGGCGGAAAAGGCGGAAGAATACCTGCGCTGGTTTGACGGCGTGCCGGATTTTGAATGCGACGATGAAAAAATGACCGTGTGCTGGTACTACCGCTTTTACATCCTGCGCAAAAATATGAGCGAGCCGGGTCTGGGCCGTTTGCCTGGCCTGTGCTTTTATGAGGGGCGCAGCCACCGCATGGCCAAAACGCCTTATCAGGCGCAGGGCTGGGAATTTTCCCGGCTCATTCCCCTGTCCACGCCCCTGCAGGTGACGGACGCCCGCTGGCTGCGCAGGGGCGCCGCGGCTCAAAGCGCGCTGGAAGCCCTGACCCACTGCCTGGATGAAAACGGCGTGTTCGCCGTCGCCAGCGTGGACGCGTGCCAGAAGGAGTACGCCAATTATGCCGGCTGGGCGCTGTATCTTTTCTACACCGTGCACGGCGGGGAGGATTTTGTGCGCCGGGTGCTTCCCGCGTTCAAAACGGACGCGAAAAACGTGTATGAGCGCACGCGCCGGGGCGATTCCCTGCAAATTGAGCGCACCCACCAGCTGACCGGCAAGGAATACCAGCCCAGCTACTGGTTTTTTGGCAAGGACTGCTTCCCCAAAACCGTAAAGCCCGCTCAGGAGGGCTACACGCCCCTCAAGCGGGTGGACCGTTCCGTTTACACGTATCTGAATTTTACGGGCCTTTCCCGGCTGTGCCGCCTTGTGGGAGACGGGGACGGGGACTACTTTGCCTTAGAAGCGGAAAAAATGGCGCGGGACATCTTGAGCAAGATGTGGGACGGCCCCTCTCGCTGCTTTTACGACCTGCACCACGAAACGGACGAAAAAGCGTTCGTGAAAAATATCGTGGCGCTCTACCCCCTCTGGGCGGACATAACGGGAGAAGAGCATTTGGCCCTATTTGACTATCTGCTCAGCGGCCAATACTTCGCCCTGGGCTCCGGCTTTGCATCCACGGCGGCGGATTGCCCGGTGTTTTCTCCCAACGGCGGCTGGCGGGGGGATTACATCAAGGGTCCCCACGGCTGCATGTGGAACGGCCCCTCCTGGCCCTACACCACCGGCATCGCCCTGGACGCGCTGGCCAAGCAATCCAAACAGCACGGCCACCGCTACGACGCCGCGTTTGAAAAATATCTTGCCGAATATACCCAGGAGCATTTTCTGGAAGGCGATATCCATCGGCCCTGGCTGGTGGAATTCTACGACAGCAGGACCGGCGCGCCGCTGAGCGAGGAGCCGGATTACAGCCATTCCTTCTATATTGATTTGATCGTTCGCCACCTGGCCGGAATCGAGCCGGAGGAAAAGGGCGTTCGCTTCCAGCCCCTGCGCACCGGCCGGGCGTATTTTTCCCTGCGGGGCCTGCGCGTGCAGGGCCATGAAATCGACGTGTATTACCAGCAAAAAGCGTCCAGCGCTTATCCTGGGCTGGACGCGGGCTACACCGTGTATGTGGATGGGCGAGAACGCCGCCTGGGGCTGGACGCGGAAAATATACCATTGTTTTAAAAAGGCGGAAATGGCGCTGCCGCCGGCGTGGCGGAGCATTATACCAGGGACGGCGCCTGCGCCGGGGTGGCCCTGCCGCTGAAGGGAGAGCTGGAAACCGGCGAATTGGCCCTGAAGCCCCTTCGGCAGGCTGGCGTCAGCCCAGCGCCATTTCAATGGCCTGGGCGCAGCCTTCGTGGTCCAAATCCTCTACCACCCGGTCCGCCTGGGCCTGCACGTGGGGCGCGGCGTTGCCCATGGCCACGCCCAGCCCGGCGGCCCTGAGCATGGGAATATCGTTGTCCGCGTCGCCAACGGCGATGCAGCTTTCCCGCGGGATGCCCAGGAATGCGCACAGGCGCATCAGCCCCGTGCCTTTATCAACGCCCTGGGCGGAGCATTCCAGGGAGGACACCTCGGAATACGCCATTTCCAGGGGCAAATGGGAAAGCTGCTCCCGCGTGCGCACGCGTTCGGCGGGGTCGGCGTGGTACAGGTTGATTTTCAAAAAATCTTCCCGGCAGGCACCGGCGAAGGCGTAAATATCCGGCGCCAGCGTCATGGCCTGCTCGTAGAGAGAGCGGTAGGGCTCCATATGAAAATGGCCCAGGTCCTTCATGTGGGAGGCCTGGATCACGTCCCTGTCCGCCAGCACGATCTGGGGCATCACATCTTTCTTTTTCACCAAACGCAGCACTTCGTCGGCCTTCGCCCTGGGAATGCCCCGCAGGGCGAAGGCTTTTTGATTGGGAATATCCAGCAGCCCCGCGCCGCTGGAAAACACCGCGTAGCGGATTTGCGGCAGCAGGGCAAAGTATTCTTTCAGCTCGGTCACGGCCCTTCCCGTGCAGAGCACCACCGTTTTTCCGGCCTTGGCGGCCCGGCGCACGGCCCCGGCGGTGGCGGGGGACACCTGCTTGCGGGAGTTGAGCAGGGTGCCGTCGATATCCAAAGCGATCAATTCATAGCGGCTCATAAGGGTCCCTTTCAAAAACTGTCTTTCGCGCTTTTTATTCGCCCAAAAGATTCCGCAGAATCTGGGCGCGGTTGCTGATGAACATTTTGGTGATCTGGTAGCTGTCCGTATCCTCGTAGGCGCAGGGATGAATGCGCCCCTCGTCAAAGCTCCAAATCTCCGCGCCGGGCATACCCAGCAAGATGGGGGAGTGGGTGACGATGATGAACTGCGCGCCCTCCCTGGCGCATTCGTATATTTCGTACAGCAGCGTCAGCTGCCGCTGGGGCGAAAGGGCGGCCTCCGGCTCGTCCAATAGGTAAACGCCGCTGGGCCGGAAATTGGCCTGCGCCATAGCCAGAAAGCTTTCACCGTGGGATTTTTCGTGGTAATGGTGGGGCACGCCGCCGATTTCCCGCCCGTATTCGTCGTCGGCGGTGGCCACGTTATAAAAGCTTTCCGCCCGCAAAAAGTAGCCCCACCCCGGCTTGCGCACGCCCTTGGCCAGGGTCAGGGCGCCGCATAATTCGGAGTGGGAATCAAAGGTGGAAAAGCGGTAATTCCGCGTGCCGCCCTCCGGGTTAAAGCCCCAGGCAATGGCGATGGCTTCCAGCAGGGTGGATTTTCCGCTGCCGTTTTCGCCCACAAAAAAGGTAATGGGCGCGCGAAAGCTAAGGGCGTCTATTCCGGCCACGGCGGGAATGCCCCTCAAATAGCTGCCGGGGCTTATTTTGCCCCAATCGATTGTTAGGCCGCGGATGGGCAGCGCCTGCGAGTCCGGCATTTTTTTCACGTCCTGTCCTTTGTAAACCGGGAATGAATTATTGAAGCTCCTTCATCCGGCGCTCCAGCACGTCCGGCGCGGCCACGGAATAGCCGAAAAAGCCCAACGCCCGGCCCAATTCATAATAATTGCCGTGGTTATAGGCCACCAATTCGGCCCGGCTGTAATTGATGCGGCCCGTTTCGTCCATCATTTCCTTTTTGACGCCCACCTGCTCGATCACGCCCAGGAACAAATCGTGGCTGCCCAATTCCTGAAAGGAGCGTACCCGGCAGGCCAGATACAGGGGGCATTCGCCGATGGCGGGGGCGGTAAAGCCGGGCACTGGCACGGCGGTCAAATGGCAGGAAGCGAATTTGTCCTCATCCCGGCCGGAACGGACGCCGCAGTAGTCCATTTGGCGCATTTGCCCTTTGCCGCACAAATTGATGACGAATTCCCCGGTTTCCCGGATGATGGCGTGGGAATAGCGCTCCTTCCGAACGGAAATGGAGCACATGGGCGGGTCCGAGCACACGGTGCCCACCCAGGCCAGGGTAATGATATTGGGCTTTTCCTCCGCCCTGGCGCAGCTCACCATCACGGCGGGCACAGGCGCCAGCAGCGCGCCGGGGTTCAGGGAAACAAAACGGTCGTCCATCGCGTTTTCCTCCTTGCTTTCATTTTCTATCGTTTCCGGGCCGCCGCCCATTTTCCGGCGGTGAGCCCGGAGGCAAAGGCAAACTGCAGGTTGTAGCCGCCGCAGTCGCCGTCCACGTCCAGCGCCTCTCCGGCGGCAAACAATCCGGGGCACAGGCGGGATTCCAGCGTATCCGGGGAAAATTCCTCCCCGCAAATGCCGCCCGCCGTCACCTGGGCGTGCTCCATGCCGCGCACCGCCGTAAGCTGGACGGGGAAGGCGGCCAGGCTTTGGGCCAGGGCTTCCACGCTTTGGCCCTTCAAGCGCTCTGCCAGCAGCCGCGGGGCCAGGCCCAGCAGCAGGTCCTTCCCGGACAGCATACGCTGCCGCTTTTGCAGATATGCCGCCGTCAGGGCCACCTGCTGAAAGGGGTCCTGGGCGGGCACCCGGTCGTAAACGCGTTTGGTCAGGCCCAGCATGGGCGTAAAATCCATATACAGGGTAGGCGTTTCCCCACGCTTGAGCATTTCTCCCGCCCGGCGGGACAGCTGCATGGCGCACACGCCGCTGACGCCGTAATCGGTAAACAGCGCTTCGCCCTGGGCCGCCTCCAGGGGCTGGCTTCCCCGGCACAGGGTAAGCCGGGCGGGCAGGCGCAGGCCGCTCAGGCCCCGAACCGCCCCTTTTTCCGCCGTCAGCTGGGTGAGAGCGGGCCGGGGAGCAATCAGGGTGTGGCCCAAGCCGGTGAGCAGGGCATAGGGGCTGCCGTCGTGGCCCAGCTTTCCGCCCGCCATGCCGCCGAAGGCGGCCACGGCGCTGCGGCCCTCGAAGGCGTCCTGCTGGGTGTGGGCGCGAAAGCCCCAGGGCGTTTTTTCCAGGCCAAGCACGGGCTGATCGCAGCGTATTTCCACCTGCCGGCGGCCGCATTCCGCCCGCAGCACGTCCAGCACCGCGGCGGCCTGGCCGCAGCCGGGGTAGATGCGGCCCCCTTCCTCCTCCACCGTGACCAGGCCCAAACCGTGGAAGAAGGAAAGCACCGCCTCCACCGGACAGCCTTTCAGCACGCTGCCGGCCAGGCTGGCGCCGCCAAAATACCGGGCTGGCCCGGCGTTTGCCAGGTTGCAGCGGCCATTGCCGGAGGCCAGTATTTTCCGGCCCACCCGGCTTGCCCCCTCCAGCACCAGCACCCGCGCGCCCTGCCCGGATGCGGAAAGCGCGGCGGTCAATCCCGCCGCGCCTCCGCCGATGACGATCACATCGTATTTCATTCGCTGTACTCCTGTCGTTGGAGCTTTGAGATGGGTGAACAGAGTACAGAGAGCAGATTACAGTTTATTTTGCTGCAGAATGGATTCCGTATCCTTAGTTAGCCGCCATATAAACTGTGCTCTCTGTAAAACTCCACGCTCTTCCCATAAATTACTTGGTTCCGCTGATGGAATGAGAGTAGGCGTAGTTGATGGCGCTCTGGTGGCCGAAGTAGTTGTTGTAGCTGGCGTCCGGGTCCACGATGTTGGTGGTATGGGTCTTGCTGTTGGTGAAGTGGACGCAGAACTGGCCGTTGTAGCCGTTATCGGCGATGCGGTCCCCGGAGAAGTTATGGGGAATGCCGTACATGGAGGCCGCGAAGGTGCGCCCGCCGATCGTCACCCACAGGGGGCGGCGGCGGTAGGACTGCAGCTCCTGCTCCCGGTCCTCAATCTCCTGGGGCGCGCTCACGCCATAGATGCGGCAGTAAGCGGCGGTGTCCGAGGTGGTGAGGGGTTCGCAGTCGGCGTGGTTATCGCCGTAAAGCCGCTGGGCGCGGAAGGAAATGCCGGTGTACACGTCGGTGATGATGGCCACGGAGCCAACGCTCCACACCTTCTGGATATCGCCGGTGTACCAATCGCTCTTTTCCACGGGGTAAAGGGTAACGGATACGGAGCTGCCGGTGTTGTCCAGGCTGGTGCCGGGCTCGGTGGTGCCAAAGAGAGCGTGCTGGGTTTTGCTGCCCGCGATGCCGTCCACAGTGAGGCCGCTGGCCCGCTGGAAGGCGATGACGGCGTTTTCGGTGCTGGTCAGGTAGGTGCCGTTCACCTGGTCGGCGGCCAGGTAACCCAGCTCGCTGAGCCTCTGCTGAAGCCTGAGCACGTCCTCGCCGGTGGAATTCTTGGCCAGGGTGCGGTAGGTGGCCTGCTGGGGAGCGGAGGGATTGCCGGTCTGCTGGTAAGCCGCCTTTTCGGCGGGGGTGAGCACCCGCACGAAATCGCCGCACATCCAGCCGGTCACGCCCTGATACTTCACATTGTACCAATAATAGGGGTTGTTGGCGGTGGGCTGGGTGTAATTGCCCAGGTAGGAGATCACGGTGCCGGTATCATAGACCATGTACAGCTCCTTGCTGCTCATGGAGGCGTTGGCCCGAATGCGCACGCGGTCCGCGGTGGTGATGGCCAAATCGCTGAACTGGGAGGGATCCACAACCTGCGGGGCGGCGGTGGCGGTGGCGGCGGGCACGGGCGTAGCGGTGCCCTTGAGCCGGTCATATTCGGCGTTGGTGAGCAGGCGCACGTAGGTGCCCATCACCCAGCCGGTCTTTCCGCCGTAGGTAACTTGATACCAGGTCACGTTGGCTACGGTCTGCTTTTTGTTGAATTTGATTACGTAGCCGTCCGGCAGCTGGCCCACGGTGTCGGCCTTTTTGCTGGGGGTTTCACGAATCCACAGGGTGCCGCCCGTTACCTGAATGTAATCGCTGTTGCCGGGCCGGGGCGTGGCGGGGCCGGGCGTGGGCGTGGCCAGCTTGCCGGTGGAATTATACAATTCCAGCTGCCAGGCAGCCAGCTCAAACACGTAATCGCCCCGCAGGTAAGCCCGCACGCCGTCGGCGGTCTGCACGGGATACCAGGTGTAATCCGTAATCACGGCCGGGCCGATGAGGGGCAGCACGGTGCCCTTGGTTTTTACCTGGCCGGCGGTTTCGCCCGAAGCGCTGGGCGATTTGCGCAGCCACACGGAAGAAGCGGTGGTGGCCACGTAGCCCACGATGGTGCTGGGGGAGGCGGTGGGCAGCGGGCCGGGAATAAGGGCGTTGCCGTTTACGTCGCACAATTCAGCCATGGTGCCCAGGATAAAGCCGAAGGCGCCCAGCTTGCTGGAATATACCTGATACCAGATTTCGGATTTGTTATTGCCGCTGGCGGTTATGGAGAAGTAAGGAAGCACCGTGCCCCGGTCCAGCTGGCCCTGGGTGGCGCCCCAAATGCTGGCGCGCAGGTTCACGCCGCCGCGGGTCAGCTTAATGTAGCCTTGGGTGGTGCCGTTCGGCGTATCGGTGGGGTCCGGGGTGGCGGCGCCGGGCACGACGGGCGCGGCCGTCGGCGCAGCCGTGGGCACGGCGGGGCCGGGCGTGGCCGCAGGGTTGCCGTTTGCGTCGCAGTAGACATAGCAGTCATCCCGCACATAGCCGGTGACGCCGTTGTATGTTACCAGCACCCACTTGTACTGGCCGCCGGCCACAGGGCCTTCGCTGTAGCTGAGAAGCGTATTGATGGGCAGCTTATCGCTTTCCTTGGGGGTAAGCACGGTGCCGGCGGGGGTTTTGCGCAGGTTCACCTTGTCCTTGACGAGCTTAACGTATCCGGCGGAGGCCGCGGGGACGCTGGTGGGCGCCGCGGTGACGGCGGGCTGATTGGGCAGCACATAGCTGCCAAGCTCCGCCGTGGTGAGCACCCGCAGGGCCGTGGCGGGCACGTAGCCGTACAGGCCGCTGTATTCCACATAGTACCAGTCGTTGGCCGTATTGCCCGCCGGGACGGACAGAATGTTGAGCACCGTATTGGAGCGCAGGGCGGTCAGGGACGTGCCGCCGGGGGTCTGGCGCATGTTGATGCCATCCAGAATCACCAGCGCGTAGCTGCTGCCCTGGGGCACGGCGGTGGGCTGCGCGGTGGGAGCGGAGGTGGCCGTTTCTACCAAAGTGAAGAAATTGCCGTGGATGAAACCCGTGTAGGTACGGGAGGGATTGGTGGGAATGCTGCCCTTCACCTTGTACCAGGTGATGCCGCCCTGGGTGGCAACGCCCAGCACTTCCATCATCCAGCCCATGGGCAGCCGGGCCCAAAAGTCGCCGTTGGTGTTCATGGCCTTGCGGAAGAACACGTTGTCCGCGGTCACGCGGCCGTAGGTCTGGCCGGGGAGAATGCCGGTGGCGGGGTTTACGGTGGGCGCGGCGGGGGGCACCAGGGTTATGACCGGCGCGGCGGTGGCCTCGCTGCCGGAGGCGTCCGTCTTCATATAGCAGTCGGAACGGATATAGCCCGTTTGGCCGTTATACTGCACCAAGGCCCAATCATATTCGCCATAGGCCACGATGGCGTAATAAGGCAGCACCACGCCGATGGCGATCTGATTGTTTTCATTGAGAATTTTGCCGGAGGGCTCTTCCCGCAGGTTCACCTGGGGACGCACCGTGCGCACATAGCCAAGCAAGGTGCCCGCGGCGGGGCCGGCGGTGGGCTGGGCGGAGGCGGCAGGGGCCTGGGTGGGCGCGGCGGGCTGGGCGGTAGCGCCGGGCCGGTAGGCGGCGGAGGGGTTTTGCAGCCATTCCGCCTGCTCCTGGGCCGTCATCAGCTTCACGAAGCCTTCCATCACATAGCCGGTCTGGTAATTGGGCGTTCCGCCCTGGATGTTGATGTTGGCGCTGATCTTGTACCAGCCTTTTTCCTGGCCCAGCACCTCCACCACCCAGTACTCAGGCAGGCGGGCAATGGGATAGTTGGTGTTGTCGTTGGTGTTGGCCTGGCGGCGGAAATTCACCACCCGGTTCACGCTGGTATTGTTGATGACCAGATAACCGTACTGCTTGGCTTCCTCCGCCGCCCCGCCCGCAGGCAGCAGCGACAGTACCATCGCCAGCAGCAATGCCATGGACAAAACCCGTTTCATCATCTGCTTCATAAAACCGACACCCCATCCACTTGTGTAGTAGGCCCCAAAAGGGCCAATTTCACGCGAAAATAGACCAAAAAATGAAAAAATCCATTTTTTCTATTACATAGTATTACATTTTTGTTACAAAGTCAAGTATTTTTTAAAAATGTTACAACATTTTGACGCTATAATTTCCTGCATTCGCTTTACGGAAGAATAAAAATATGATATACTGAAAACAGAATTTTATTTATAAGGAAGGATTGCGCATGGACATCATCTCCATTCTGGAAGATAAGAAGCGCGGCAGAGCGCTGAGCCGTGAGCAGATTGACTTTTTTGTCCGCGGCGCGGCGGAGCATACCATTCCCGATTATCAGCTGGCCGCTTTGCTGATGGCCATCCGCTTGATGGGCATGGACGCGCGGGAAACGGCGGATTTAACCTTGTCCATGGCTTCCTCCGGCGATATGCTGCACCCCGAAGTGGGCGGCGTGCCGGTGGATAAGCATTCCACCGGCGGCGTGGGGGACACCACCACCCTGGTGCTTTCTCCCCTGGTGGCGGCCTGCGGCGGCAAGGTGCTGAAAATGAGCGGCCGGGGCCTGGGCCACACCGGCGGCACCCTGGATAAGCTGGAAAGCATTCCCGGCATGCGCATCGATATTCCCGAAGAAGAATTCATGAGCATCGTGCGCCGGGTGGGCTGCGCGGTGGTGAGCCAGAGCAAGCAGCTGGCCCCCGCGGATAAAACGCTCTACAGCCTGCGGGATGTAACCGCCACCGTGGATTCCATTCCCCTGATCGTGAGCAGCATTCTGAGCAAAAAATTCGCGGCGGGCGCCCGCGCCATCGTGCTGGACGTAAAGACCGGGTCCGGCGCGCTGATGCCCACCCTGGAAAAGTCCATTGAGCTGGCGCAGGCTATGGTGGATATCGGCCACCACGCGGGGCGCAGCATCGTGGCGGTGGTCAGCGGCATGGAGGAGCCTTTGGGCTCCCACGTGGGCAACGCCCTGGAGGTGAAGGAGGCCATCGACATTTTGAGCGGGCGCGCGGAAGGGCCGCTGAAAAAGGTGTCCCTGTTCCTGGGCGCGCAGATGCTCATCGCCTCCGGCATCACCGATACGGAAGAAAAAGCGCTGCAAATGCTTTCCGGCGCACTGCAAAGCGGCGCGGGCCTGGAAAAATTGAAGGAAATGATCGCCGCCCAGGGGGGCGACCCCAGGGTGTGCATGGATCCGTCGCTGCTGCCCCAGGCGCCGGTGCGCTACGCCGTGCGGGCGAAGGAGGCGGGGTATCTGTCCCATGTGAACGGCACGGCCCTGGGCCTGGCCGCCCAGCGCATGGGCGCGGGCCGCATCACCAAGGAGGATGTGATCGACCCCGCCGTGGGCTTCGTGATGGAAAAGCGCATCGGCGACGCCGTGGCCCCCGGCGATGTGCTGTGCACCCTGCATGCCAGCAGCGAAGAAAACGCCAGGGAAACGGAGGCGCGCATTCTGTCCGCCTTAAGCTTTACCAAAGAGCCCGCCCCCAAGGCGCGGCTGCTGTATGCCCTGCTCACGCCAAAGGGCGTAAGGGAACTGAACGAATAACGAACGAATAATATTATAAGAGGAGAAAACGCCATGAAAAAACTGACTGCTCTTTTGCTTTCTTTCCTGCTGCTTTGCTCCTGCGCCGCTCTGGCCGAGCCCGCGGAGGAGGAAAGCGCGCCGCTGACCAAGGAAGAACTGGAAATTTATTTGAATGATCTGGGCGCGGCGGCCCTCGGCGACGAAAGCACCACGGTGGACACCTTATCAAGCGGGGACCATTACGCCGATTTTTTCGGCGGCACGCTGAAGATTTCCGATGAAGAGCTGACGGAAACCACCGCCATTCTGGGCGTGTATCCCTCCGACGGCCAGGCGGACCCCCGCGGTATTTACCTGGGCGACGGCTTGGACAAGGTGCTGCGCGCTTACCCCAACGATAATCCCCAGCTTGCCGGCTCCTACTACGACGCCGTGCTCTATATTTCCGGCGAAAAGCCCGAAGTGAGCACCGGCTTTGTGCTCCGGGAAGGCCAGCAGGTAACGGAAGTGGTGCACACCGTGTATTCCTGGCAGCCCGAAGGGGTGGAAACCTGGGTGGTGTATTACATCATGGAGGATGGCATGGTCATGGGCATGTACGCCGGCGCCACCCAAATGATGGAGGAGGAAGAAGCCCTGGAATCCATTCAGGAAATCGCCGATATGCAGGAAATCAGCGAATATTTCGCTTATCCCCTCAGCGAAACCGGCGAGGGCCTCGCCCCCTTTTCCAGGGAGGACCTGGGGCTGCTCATCGACGGCCAGATCACTTTGGACCTGCTGGACCTGACGGCCCAGGAGGCTATTGAATACTTTGGCCCCGCCCCGGTGGACGAATGGACCCAGGATTCCGACGGCACCTTCCTGCGCCTGATGCAGTGGGACGGCATTTCCCTGCTGCTCAAGTGCGACGGGGAAAAGCAGTTCGTTTCCGTGGACAGCCTGACCGTCAACGACAATGTGCTGGACGGCCCCCGCGGCGTGCGCGTGGGCGACAAGCTGGACAGCGTGCTGTTCCGCTTCCTCCACGGCGAAGTGTTTACCGCGGAGGATACCGTGACGCTGTACGGCGACGGGGAAAACGCTCCCTTCGGCGTGCTGACCTATACGCCTGAAAGCGCGGAGCTTACCTACGCCCTGGCCTTGGAGGAAGGAAAAAACGTGATTTGGCATATGACCTTCGTGGGGGGCGAATTGCAAACCATGAGCCTGCTGCTCCGCTGAGGAATGATATCAGGCATGCGCCTGCTGCCGTGCCGTTACGCGCAATTAGAAGATAGGAGCGTTTCTCCATGCGGATTGACCTGACCTGCCCCATCGAACTGTGGCACTGCAAAATGCCCACGGCAGAATATCCCGTGCTGACCATGCAGATTTATAACCTGTCCGACAGGCCGGTAAACAGCATTCAGGTATGCGTGCTGTGCTATGACGGCGAGGGCGAACGCTATGCCCGCCACGTGGAAAGAATCCAGGGGCTGGAGGGCCCGCCCCGCCATGCCTTTGAGGCGGCTGTGGCCGTGGAGGAGGCCGTGCAGGCCAAGGACCTGGAGGTGCTCATCGAAAAGGTATGGTATGAGGATGGCACCGTGTGGCGGCGCGGCATGGCCACCTCCACCGATTACCGGCCTTCCCCCCTGCTCAAAGGCATGCAATTGCAGGTGATGCAGGAATTGGCCGGGCGGGACGCGGCCAGCTACCCCAGCGATCAGGGCAGCGTGTGGGTGTGCGTCTGCGGCAGGCCCAACGCCGCCAGCGAGGATGAATGCCGCCGCTGCCACCGGGACAAGCACGAGATTTTTACCAAGCTGAACGAGGCCGCGGTGGAAAAAATCATTTTCCAGCGGCAAAGCGCCTTGGAGGAGGAGCAGCGCCGCATCCGGGAGGAGGCCCGGCGGGTGGCCGCCGAAAAGGAGGCCCAGGAGAAAAAGCGCCGCCGCCGCCGCCGCATCATCCTGACCACGCTCATTTCCCTGATTGTGGCGGGCGGATTATTTTACGGCATCTATTTCCACGGCATTCCCGCCTACCGGTATTACCGGGCCAGCCTGAGCCTGGAAAACGGCCAGTACGACGCGGCCAAGGAGCAGTTTTTGGCTCTGGAGGATTACCGGGACAGCGCCACCATGGCCCTGGAATGCGATTATCAGGCCGCCCTGTCCGCCCTGAACGGCGGCACCTATACCTCCCTGCGGGCGGCCCAGGCGGGCTTTGACGCCCTGGGCGATTATAAGGACAGCCCCACCCGCTCCCAGGAAGCCCGGTATATCTACGCCGAAAAGCTGCTGGCCGCGGGCAATTGGGAGGAAGCCATCGCTATGTACGACCAGGTGCCCTCCTACAGCGATTCCCGCCAGAAGCGCACCCAGGCCGAATATGAATGGGCCCTGTCCCTGATGGCGAAAAAGGAATACGCCGCCGCGCGGGAAAAATTCCTGGCCCTGGGCAATTACCAAAACGCCGAGGCCAACGCCATCGAATGCCTGTACCAGCCCGCTATCGAGGCGATGAACGCGCAAAAGCCGCTGGAGGCGGTGGAGTATTTCCTCCAGCTGGGCGATTACCGGGATTCCGTCATGCAGCTGCAGCGCGCCTATTATATGGCGGGCGACCAGTATTATCAGGCGCAGGATTATGATCGGGCCGCGGAGTACTTCCTCCTGGCCGGTGATTATTCCGACGCCTACCGCCGGGCCGCCGCCTGCCTGTACGATCCCGCCGTGGCCGCTATGGCAAACGGCGAATACGCCAGGGCAGCGGTCATGCTGGAAAAGATTTCGGGCTACCAGGATTCCAAGGCCCTGCTCATGCAGTGCTACTATTATCAGGGCCTGGCCCTGATGGAGCAGGAGGATTACGAAGGCGCCATCGCCTTTTTCGAGCTGGCCCCCGATATGCAACTGGCTCAGGAGGCCCGGCAGGAATGCGTTTACCGGCCCGCCCTGGCCCTGCTGAACGATGGCCGTGAGGAAGAAGCCCTGGCCCTGCTGCAAACCATCGCGGACTATCAGGACGCCCAGGCGTACATCAACCGCATCCTGTACGCCCAGGCGACGGCCCAACTGGAAAGCGGCGATTATGAAGCGGCCCTTGCCGCCCTGGAGCAGCTGGGCGATTACGAAAACAGCTCCGAGGAGCTTCTGGCCGCCCGGTACGGCGCGGCCCGCGCCCTCATCGACAGCGGCCAGTACGAGGAAGCCATTCAAATGCTTTCCACCCTGGGGGATTACAAGGACGCCCCGGAGGAAATGAACCGGGCCCGCTATCTGCTGGCCCTGGATTTGAAGGCCAAGGGCGACTGGGACGAAGCCATCGCCATCCTGGACGCGCTGGGCACCTATGAGGACGCCATGCAGGTGCGTCAGGGCTGCGTGTATGATATGGCCATGGCCCGCGCCGCCGAAGGCGACCTGGCAGGCGCCATTGCCCTGCTCGGCGATATCCGGGGCTTCCAGGACGCCACCCAGAAGGCGCAGGAATTTGCTTATCAAATTGCCGAGGAGGCCATGGGCAGCAACGACCTGGCCACCGCCGCACGCTACTACGCCCAGGCGGGGTCCTACCGCGACGCGGCGGAAAAGGCCCAGCAGGTGGCGGACCAGTATTACGCCGCGGCGTACGCCGCCGCCGTGGCCGCCATGGAGCGGAAGGATTATCAGGCGGTGGTGGAGGCGTTGGCGCCTCTTTCCAGGGAATACCTGACCGGGAAGTACGCCGAAATCCCCGCCATGTACCAGGAAGCCTGCTACCAGTACGCCAACCAGCTGTTCAGCGAAAAGAAGCCCTTTGAGGCGCTGGTGTATTACAAGCAGATCATGGATTACAAGGATGTGGCCGAAAACCGCATGCGGAAAATGGTGTACATGGTCATGGGCACCTGGGAAACCAAGCAGGGAGCGATCATGGAATTCAGGGAGGATGGCTCCTGCACCATCGAAAACAAAAATTACTATTACTACGCGCCCAATATTTACGCCCTGCAAACTGGCGATTCGCCGGATGATTTGTCCCTCACTTACGAAATTGTCACGTACGGGGATAATTATTTGACGCTGCGGCACGTAAAACAAAAGACGCTATATAGAATGACGAGGGTGAACAAATAATGGAAAAAATGATTGCGCGCTTTCAATCCTACCGCGAGACGCCGGATGACAGGCACCTGGACGTGCTGGACGGCATCCGGGTGCTGTGCATCCTGTTGGTTGGCTGGTTCCATATCTGGCAGCAGGGCTGGCTGTCGCCTTCCTTTACCATTGGGAAAGAGTATATCAGCCTGGATTTTCTGCTGCGCAGCGGCTACATCTGGGTGGATGGCATGCTGCTGGTTTCCGGGTTCCTGCTGTATCTGCCCTACACCCGGTCCGAAAGCAAGCTGCCGGGCATTGTGCCGTTTTATAAGCGGCGGCTCATCCGCATTCTGCCCTCCTATCTGCTGTGCGTGATTCCGCTGTTCATTTGGGCCTGGCTGGAAGGAAAATACGGCACCACCGCCGACGCCATCAAGGACCTGGCGGCCCACCTCACCTTCACCCATACCCTGTTCCCCTTTAGCTATACCGGCTCGCCCATCAACGGCGCGCTGTGGACCCTGGGCGTGGAAATGCAGTTTTACGTGCTGTTCCCCTTCCTGGCCAGGGCCTTCCGCAAAAAGCCGCTGCTCACGTATCTGGGCATGGCGGCCGTAGCCTTTGGCTACCGCTACTACGTGTCCGCCTGCCAGCCGGACACCACCCTGTTCATCAATCAATTGCCCGCGTTCCTGGATGTTTACGCCAACGGCTTTGTGGCCGCTTCCGCCTTTGCTTACCTGCGCAAAAAGCTGGGGCCGGAGGTGGACGGAAAGGCCAAAGCCATGTTTACGGCCATGGCTGTGGTGTGCGTGTGCGCCCTGATGCAGATCGCGCGGGCCCAGGCTTCCTCCGCGGGGTACGATATGCTGCGCCAGGGGCAAATGGACCGGCGCTTCCCCCTCACGGCCACGCTGGCCTGCCTGATGGTGTGCTGCGCGTTCTCCTTTAGCGGGGTGCGCTTCCTGCTGGGCAACCGGCTCATGCGCTTTTTCTCCGCTATTTCCTTCCAATTTTATATGTATCATCAAATCCTGGCCGTGAAGCTGAGGGAATGGCGCGTGGTGCCCAGCGCCTACGATTCACCTTGGGCCCAGCCGGACCAGCATTGGCAGTTCTGGTTCACCCTCCTCTGCTTTGTGCTGGCCATCGCCCTGGCGTCCCTCATTACCTATCTGTTTGAAAAGCCCATCGCCCGCCTGCTGCGGAAAAAAACCAAGGCGGAGCAGGGATGAAAGCTTTTTCGTAATTGCTGAGCTCCGCATGGCAATAGGACAGTATGCGGAGAGTACAGAGAACAGTGTTCAGATTATATCGTGGATCAAAAACGTCACAGCTCCATTTCATTCATCATAATAATCTGCACTTGTTCTCTCTCGTTACTGAAAGCGCCTATTCGTTATTATGAACAGGGCCATCACAATCCCTAAAGCAAACAATTCCCCTTGGAGGCCACACCGCCAAGGGGAATTGTTTTTTATGGGCAGAGAATCAGTCCGGCAAGCGCACGGTGACGCCCGCCTTGAAATCGTTAGGGGCCAGGCAGGGGTTCACCCGCAGGATTTGGGCCACGGGCACCTTGTAGCGGGTAGCGACGGATTCCAGGGTGTCGCTGTCGCCCAGGACCACGCTGGCGGGCAGGGGGCAGGCGATGTTGGTCTGGGGAATGCAGACTACGTCGCCGCCGTTCAGGCTTTCAATGTCCTTATCGGCGTTGGCGGTTTTGAGGGTGTGGTAGCTCAGGTTGTAGCGCAATTGCAGGTCGCTGGCGGTCTGGCCCTGCTGCACCACGGCGCGGCGGTTGGCGGGGCAGGTGTAGGGGGCGTCGCCGGAGGGCGTATTGCCGCCGCTGCCGCCGTTTCCCGTGCCGGTATTGCCGCAATGGCTGCCGGAGCCGTCGCCGGCGGGGGTGTCGGCGTCAGCGCAATAGGGAATGCACAGCACATCGCCAATCATCAGCCGGGCCGGGGGAATGCCGGGATTGGCTTCCAGCAAATCTCTCAATTGCACGCCCGTGCGCTGGGCAATGAGGTAAAAGCTGTCGCCCCGCTTTACGGTGTAATTATAGGCGCAATTTTTCTGCGTGTCAGACATGGTAACCCACCCCTTTCCTGATTTACGCTATCATCCTATGCCGGAAAAAGATGAGCGTGACAGGAAAGGATTTTTATGGTGACGAACGGCGGATTTCGTGCTATAATCATCATGATAAAAAGCTTCCGCGTTTTGGACGGAAGGATGGATAGAAAAGGAAGGGATGGCAGATGCAGGGAAACGGCCCTTTGAACAGGAAAAAGAAGGTAACAGGCACGGCGGATGAAAGCGCCATGCAAACTCACGGGGAAGCCCGTCAGGATGGCCCGGTGGGCGACGCCTCCGGCTATGCGGACAGGAAAGCCCAGCAAACGGGCGCGCCCCAGGGCCGCAGCGCGGCAGGCACGCCGCAGCCCCGGCCTATGGCCCGGCCCAAAACCACCGCGGGCCAGGCCAGCGGCAGCATGAACACGCAGGGAACCGCCGTGGGCGCCAACCGTCCCCAGCAGGCCCGGCCCACGGGCGCCGCGGCCAATAATCCCTTTGCCGCAGCGGGCAGGACCCAGCAGGGCGCACCGGCCCAGCAGACATCGGGCCAATCCCGGCCTGCGTATCAGGCCCGTCCCCAGCAGGCGCAAACCCAGAGCAGGCCTCAGCAAACCCAGTCCCGGCCCGCTCAACCCCAGCAAACGCCCGCGTCCAGCGCTTATTCCCAGCAAAATCAGAACGCCACCCGCGCCACCTCCGGCAAGCGCAGCCCGCTGCTGCTCATCGTGGCGGTGGTGGCCGTGCTGCTGCTGGGCGGCGGCGGGGGGCTTTCCGGCCTGTTTGGCGGCGGCAGCTCCAATCATAATAACCAAAGCAGCCTGAACACCTCCTCCAGCAGCCAGAGCAATTCTTCCTCCCTGCTGGGCGATCTGCTGGGCGGCATGACGAATGATTCGTCCTCTTCTTCCGCTTCCTCGTCCTCCTCCAGCGCGTCCTCTCTGCTTTCCGGGCTGACGGGCGGCTCCACCTCGTCCTCCTCCAGTTTGATGAGCGGCTATTCCTCCTCCATGCTCCAGCAGCTGCTGGGCGGAAGCTGGTATGGCGGCCAGACGGGCCTGGGCGGCAGCTCCTCCTCTTCCTCGTCCTCCAGCCTGTCCTCGGTGCTTTCCGGGGTGCTCAACCGCAACGTAGCGGCGGGCAGCCGGGATAAATACACCAGCGTCTTGGGCAGCGGCAAGGACAAGGTGACGGTGATGGTGTATATGTGCGGGGCGGACCTGGAAAGCCGCAGCGCCATGGGCACCAAGGATTTGCAGGAAATGCTGAACGCCACCTTGGGCAAAAAGCTCAAGCTGATCGTGTTTACCGGCGGCAGCGCTTCCTGGCGGAACGACAAGGTATCCTCCAAGGTGAACCAGATTTGGCAGATCGACAACGGCAGAATGACCTGCCTGGACGACAACGCGGGCACGGCCTCCATGACCAATCCCGCCACGCTGTCCTACTTCATCCAGTACTGCGCCAAGAACTTTAAGGCCAACCGCTACGCCCTGATCCTGTGGGACCATGGCAGCGGCTCGGTGAGCGGCTACGGCTACGACGAAAAGAATCCCCGCTCCGGCTCCATGAGCCTGGCGGGGCTGAACACCGCCTTCCAGAACGGCGGGGTGAAATTCGATTTCATCGGCTTTGACGCCTGCCTGATGGCCACCGTGGAAAACGCCCTCATGTGCAGCAAGTATGCCGATTACCTGATCGCTTCCGAGGAAACGGAGCCCGGCATCGGCTGGTATTACACCGATTGGCTCACCGCCTGGGGCGGCAACA
>CAMOHY010000004.1 GCA_946615495.1 uncultured Clostridia bacterium | reverse complement strand
GGATGGCTGATTACTTATTGGCGTTGGTTTCGTACACAGCCGCTTCGGCCGCCACGTCGCCGCCCGCGAACACGCGCTGGAGCAGGTTCCACCATTCGGTGCGCTGCGCGGCCCAGTTGGGCGTGACCTGGTAGTAGTCGCCAAGGAAGGGCATGAAGATGGCATAGTCGCCGTTTTCAGCCTTTTCGGTGCCGGCATACACGTCGCCCAGAGAAGCGCGGGTGGGGAAGAAGCCGGAAGCATAGACGCTGGCAGCGGCCTGGGAAGGATCGTCGCAGACGAACTTCACGAAGGTCTTGGCCGCGGCGGCCTTGGCCTCGTCGCCGTTGTCAAACAGGCCGAAGCCCCAGATGCCGCCCTGCAGTTCGGGCACGCCGTCGTCAGAGGGGAAGGCCATGGGGAACACCTTCACGTCGTCCGCCAGGCTGGCCTTGTTGGACACGGCAGCGGAAGCGTTCCAGCAGAAGCCGATGGAGATGGTGCTGTTGCAGAACAGCGCAATTTCGTCGCCCGCCACAATGCCGGGGTCGGCGTCCAGCTTGCCCTCGTTCACCAGGGTCTGCAGCAGGGTAAGGGCCTTGATGTTTTCTTCGCTGGTCATGGTGTAGGCGGTGTGGTCAGCATTGGTGAACTGGCCGGAGTACAGGTTGGTCACCAGCGCGCGGGTGCCCTGGTCGCCGCCCTGGCCGCCGCAGTAGACCACAGCGGTGGGCTGATAGCCCGCTTCATTCAGGGCGTCCAGCGCCTTGAGGAAGTTTTCAGTGGTCCAGGTGTGGGTGGCTTCATCGATGTACTGGAGCGCGCCCGCGGCTTCAAAGTCGTTGTAGTTGATGACCATGCAGTGGGTGGTCATGCACAGCGGATATTCATAATAGATGCCTTCACCGTTCTTGCAGGCCGCTTCCACAGCGGGGCTGGCAGCGATGATGTCATCCTTGGTGTCTGCCCACAAATCGGAAATGTCCAGCATCTTGCCGGCGGCGCCCCAGTTGGCAACCAGGCGTTCGGGGCCTTCCATCACGATGTCAGGGGTGGTTTTGGCTTCGATGGCGGTGGTCACCTGGTCGTCGCCGGAAGCGTAGTCCAGATACTGCACCTTCACCTTGATTTCGGGATGGGCGGCATTGAAGTTGGCAATGATGCCGTTCACGGTTTCTTCATTGCCCCAGCTGCCGATGGGGTAGGTCCACAGGGTGATTTCCACATCCTCGGCCACAGCGAAGGCGGGAATCATGAGCATCAGGCACAGGAGCAGGGCAAGCAGCTTCTTCATAGATGGGTTCCTCCTTTACCATATTGATCGGTTCATTTTCTCCGGAATGGGAGAAAATTTTTCTTGCCTAAAATGTACTACAAATATTTTCTTCTGTCAATAGCTTTTTCAAAAAATAATTTATGTATTGACGAAATTTTGACCAAATAATTCTTTTTATTGACAGAAAACGAGATGCGCATTATAATGAAGCAGATGAAACATCCTACAAATTATGCTAAAGGCGGGATGTCTATGACGCAAATCAGCAAAAATGAAAAGCTCTACATTCAAGCGTTTCGGGAAATACGCAGCTATATCTTGGAGCACAAGCTCTCCCCCGGCGATCTGCTGCCCACGGAGCAGCAGCTCTGCGCCCACTTGGGCGTGAGCCGCAACGTGCTGCGCGAAGCCATCAAAAGCATGGAGCTGATGGGCATGGTGCGCGCCTGTCCGGGCCGGGGAACGGAAGTGAGGGAATTCAGCCTGGATTTCATTTTCCAGAACGTGCTGTTTTTCCATATGGACGGGCAGGAAAAGCACGTGCGGGAAATGTTCTCCATCCGCAAGGCCCTGGAAATGAGCTTTATGCGCCAGGCCTTTGATTCCATTACCCAGGAGGACATTGCCGAAATGCGTGCCTGCGCCACGGAAATCCGCCAGCGCTGGGAAAACGGGGAAATGTTCGAGGAGGCGGACAGGCGGTTTCACACCGCCCTGTTCCGTTCGCTCAACCACTCTGTGCTCAATTCGGTGCTGGACGCCATCTGGGCGGTGGACAGCGGCTTCCAGCTGGAAGCGAAAATGCCCCATTTGGCCAGCACCGTTACCAAGCACGAGCGCATTGTGGAAGCGCTGGAGCAATACGATTATCTTGCCTTTGCCCAAGCGATGCTGGCGCATTATTCATCGGGAAAGTACACGCAGACGGATTCCTACGAAGAATACTAAAGGAGGAAAAAGAATGCTCATTGAAGAAATCGTCAAGGGAAAAGGCTTTTCATTCGACCTGGGAAGGCTGGGGAAAAATTTTGCCTTGGCCCAGGAATATCTCCTGAACACGGATTTTTCCCTGCTTTCTCTGGGCCGGCACGATATAGACGGCGACAGCGTATTCGTAAACATTCAGGAGTATGTCCAGGAGGAAAGGGAGCCCGCCTACGAAGCCCACGACCTTTACGCCGATATTCAATTGGTGCTGCGGGGCAGCGAACGCTTCCGCTGGGGCCTGGGAACGCCGGGCGCGTTAACGGGAGATTTCCGGCCTGTCGCCAACGTGGAAAAATGGACGGAATTCACGCTGCACGAAAACCAGTTCGTCCTCTTTCTCCCCGGCGAAGCCCATGCGCCCGGATTGCCGGAAAACGGCCCTTCCTTCTGCCGGAAGGCCGTTGTAAAAGTGAAACTATAAAATCAACGCAAGGAAGGAATCATGCCAAATGAAAAAACACATTGTTTGCCTGGGCGATTCCAACACCCATGGCTACTGCGCCGACCCCGCCGACTGCGCGGACGGCGGCAACCGCTTCAACGAGGAAGAACGCTGGACATGCCTTTTGCAAAAAGCGCTGGGCGATGATTATCTGGTGCTGGAGGAGGGGCTGGGGGGCCGCACCTCGGTTTTCACCGATCCGCTCCACGAAGGAATGGACGCGCTGAACGTGGCATATCCCATTTTGATGAGCCACGAGCCGGTGGACCTGCTCATTATCATGCTGGGCACCAACGATACCAAGGAGCGTTTCAGCGCCAACGCAGCCGCCATTGCCGCGGGCATGGAGCGGTTAATTAAAAAATGCAAGGACACGGAATGCTGGGGCGCGCACAAGCCCAATATCCTGGTGGTTTGCCCGCCGCCCCTGGGCGACGGCTTCCACGACGAGGTGATGGGCAAGGGCTGCGTGGAAAAATCAAAGGCGCTGGCGCCTTTCTTGAAGGCCGTTGCCGAGCGGAACAGCGTCCATTATCTGGACGCGAAGGACTGCGAATTCAATCCAGTGGACTTTACCCATCTAACCAAAAAGGGGCACGCGCAGTTAGCCCGGCTCTTGGCCAACGCGATACCCGGCTGGACAGCGTAATCCTGTTTTGCAGCGCCCGAATATCAAAAGGGCAGCGCGAACCGCGCCAAATAGTCAGCCCGCCCTCCGAAAACCGGAGGGCGGGCTCAGAGCATCGACAAAGTCGATGCTCTGCCATCGAAAGTCTGCGAGCAGCCTTTCGATGGGAACATCAATTTGCTGTAAAATGGCATTTCCAGGCACCTCAGCCTGGAAATGCTCATTTTACGGCCGCAAATTGATTGAGGAAGCGGCTTTCAGCCGCTCCTCGGACCGGCAAAGCCGGTCCTGCGGATTGTTGATGAAAGGGCCAAAGCCCTTTCATACTTTCCTGGGGTTTGTTGACGGTTTGCAGCGCTTCATAAACCAAGAATACCTTGCAATCGCCGTTTCTCAGGGTAAATTCGTCAACCTATAACCGGGTTTGCTTTTTTGAACCGGGCGAACTGTCCGGCCACTTTTCAGGAATGAACGCAGGGAAGAATCACCCGCTGCAGCGCTGCTTCCATGGCCTGGGCCGCGCCTTGGGCCGAAAAGCCGTGGCCTTCGCCGGAAAGGATTAACAGTTTTCCCTGCTTATATTTCTTGATTGCCCGCTGGGCCACCGTCGGCGGCACGATTTCATCCCGATCCCCCTGCACGATCAAAACGGGACGCTCAAAACCGCCAATATGATCGAAGGAAACGAAATCCCGCATGGACGCAAAGAAATTCCGTCCCAGGGTGAGGCCCCAAAATGGATACTCCGCCGGTATTTCTCCCGCGCCGTCAAACCGATGCCGCCAGTCGTCCGGAATATTGAAGGCGGGGTAGTACAGAATCATGCCCCGCACCTGTTCTTTGCGCTCTTCCGCTGCCAGCGCCGTAACCAACCCTCCCTGGCTGCCGCCCAGAAGAAAAATGGCGCCGGCATCCACAAAATCCCATTGAACAGCCGCATCCACCACGGCCAAAAGATCTTCTTTTTCAGTAAACAGCGTCATATCGGTGGAAACGCCGGAGCTTTTAGAGGCTACAGAGCCGCCGCAAAAATCAAAGCTGTAGGCGGTCACCCCATTTTGCGCAAAAAACCGGCATTCCCTTTCAAACCCGGCGTGATTTCCATTATAACCATGGCTGAGAATCACCGCAGGATGCTTTCCCGCAGCGGCGGGATACCAGATGCGGCCATAAATCCTCTTTTCGTGCGCCTGAACCGTCCATTCTTCCGTTCTGATGGCTTGCATACCGAGCGTCTCCTTATGCGATCTGTTTTCCCCTGTTTCACCGGCCGTCCGGCGCCTGAGACCAATCGTTGCCTTTCATGCGGTCATATTCCTGGGGCGTAATGGGCAGGATGGTGCCGTGCTTAAAACCAAAGGGGAAAGAAAAGCTTTCATCGCTGCGCACGAAGCGGCCGCTCTCCAGGCTGTCGGCCACAAAAGGCACATACCCCTGCCCGGCCCCACGCACGCCGTAATAATCCAGAAACAGGCACCATTTCCCATCATCCGTCCGCACAGCGGTAGGCGCCTCATACTTTCCTTCCGCAATGTCCGCCATGGAAGCGTCAAACGCCGGAACCCGAACAAACGGCCCTGTGGCGTGAGGCGCTTTGAGCAGAATTACGCGGGAAGGGTTGTGATCGCTTTTCACGAAAAGATAGTATTGCCCGTTTTCCTGGTACATAGCGGAATCGATCACCCCCGCGTCCTCCTTTTGATAGAGGATTTTCGGTTCCGTCCAGGTTGCAAAATCCTTGGTGCGGCTGTACCAAATCGCCATGGGCCTGTAGCCGTTCCGGCGGTGGGCGGAGGACCAATGCAGCATATAATCCCCCTGCTCCGGGTCAAACAGCACGTCCGGCGCCCAAACGCAGCCGAAGTCCTCATTCCCTATAGGAATCATTTCTTCCTCTGTCCAATGAATCAGGTCATCCGAATACCAGTGAGCCAGCTCTTTGCTGCCGTGGGTGCAGATGTTTTCCCAGGAATGGTGATATTTGCCCCGCATGCCGTAAGAAAGGCTCAAATCCGTGGCGAAAATATGCACGCGGCCCGTCCTGCGGTCCCGAACCGCCGTCATATCCCGCACCCCATGATCGCCGTAATAGGCCCACAGGATGGGCTTGCCATCATGCAGGGATTCCCAGGTGAAGGCGTCCCGGCTTAAAGAAAAATAAACCTGCTCCCCCTCAGGAGACGTGGTTTCCCGAAAATGCACGAACAAATAGTTTTGCATAAGCTCCTCCTGTTTTTACTGCAAAGCGATCACCGCGGCGCTGTAGCCCGGCAGGGTGATTTCCGCCCATCCATCCGGGAACGCGACCTGCTTTTGCGCCGGAGAGACGCTTTCTTGGCTTACGGTGTTGACGGCCTGCTTTTCCCCGGTCAGCAGGGTCATAATGCCTTTTACGCGGTCCGTCCCTTGCACCTGAACATTGATTTTCTTTTCCTGACCGGATACATTCACCAGTTTCACATATACCCGTCCATCCTCTGTTTTGGACGCCACGTGATACAGCCCCGCCGCCGCTTCCTTAACGGCGGCCCCTTTTTCATCCGTCA
This sequence comes from uncultured Clostridia bacterium, assembly GCA_946615495.1. Classification (GTDB taxonomy): domain Bacteria; phylum Bacillota; class Clostridia; order Christensenellales; family Aristaeellaceae; genus RUG563. Next base: position 22,622 of record CAMOHY010000004.1, on the reverse strand, counting down.
TTTCGCTTTGGATGATCTGATCGCCCAGGGTGGACGAAAACATCTGCTGGATATAGTAATTGGGCGTGCGCACCACCTGATTTCCATTGAACCAAATCAAATCCGGCGTCCACTGCTCCATCCCCAGCCGGGCAAGAAGGGGAGCGTAGCAGCACATGACCACCACGTCGCTGTTGCGCTCAATGCCGGTCAAATACGCCGCTTCGCACAAAGCGCTGTACAGGTTATTGGGCCGCCTGCCGCCCGCGGCGGGCTCGTGCGCGGCGTATTCGCCCAGGAATATCTTCGTGCGCCGGGGATAATAGTCGTAACGGTGCGTGTTGCGCAGAAACCAGCCGCTTTCCATGTAATAGTGCTCGTCCGTTATGTCATCGGGGAAGGAGCGCAGAATCCGGGCGCGGCTGGCGTTGAACAGGCTGCCGTCCGCCACCGGCCCGCAGGCCACGATGCAGGTGACGTCCGGGTACGCCGCCTTCACCGCGGCGCTGATTTTTTCATAGCGGGTAAAATAAATATCCGCCCAGTTTTCATTGCCAATGGCCAGATAGCGAAGATCGAAGGGCGCCGGATGGCCCATTTCGCCCCGCAGCGCGCCCCAGGCGGTATCCTGCCCGCCCAGAGCAAATTCCAATAAATCCAGAATATCCTGCGTCCACGCCGCCAGCTCTTCGTCGTTCATGGGGTTTTCATACGGCTCCCTGGCCTGGCAGAGCAGGCCGCCGCCCACCACGGGAAGCGGCAGCGCGCCCAATTCCTCGCACAGGCAGAAATATTCATAAAACCCGATGCCATAGCTTTGCATATAACCCCAGGTGTCCCAGTTTTCCTTTCGCTGCTCCACGGGGCCTACCGTGTCCTTCCAGCGGTACAGGTTGTCCCACACCCAGGAGCCCTCCACCACGCAGCCGCCGGGGAAGCGCAGGAAACGGGGATGCAAATCCTTCAGCGCTTCCACCAAATCCCGGCGCAGTCCGCCGCCGGGCCAGGCTGCGCCTACCCGGTTCCGGGGCATCAGGGAGGCCATATCCACATCCACGGTGACGGCGCTGCTGACCGTGAAGGTCAGGCACGCGTCCTCCGCCGCAGCCAGCGAGGTGAGCACGCCCGTATGCTGCTCCCACCGGTCCGTCACGTTAAAGCGCACCGGACTGCTCAGCGGTTCCCCCGCCTTGGTTGTCAGGGCCGCCTCCACATAGCCGTCCTCCGCCGCGCCGCGCAGCCACAGGGACACATCGTAGCTTTCCCCTTTTTCAATGCAGATGCCGCCCCGAAACGCGCTGCCGCCATAGCCCAGATTCTGAAAAGCATAGCCCGCTTTCGCCACCTGAACGCGCACATAATGGGGGTTATTCTCATGCAAGGGCTCCTCCGTTTTCAGGGTTACCTTGCCCTCTCCCCCGGCCAGGATGTTGAAATGCCAGCCGTTCAGGTGCTGATAGAGGGAAGGATTGGTAATATCCTCATTTTCAAAGGAGCGGTTCTGCAGCATTTCCGCGTACAGTCCGCCGTCTGCGGCATGATTGATATCCTCAAAAAACAGGCCGTACAGGGTATCGCTCATTTCATGCACCGGCGAGGACGCGTCGCAAATCAGCGTTTCTCCGAGGGAGAATCCGGGCAAACACAGCAGGATCAGAAGCATGGAAAGGATTCTGCGCATGGAAATCGCTCCTTTTTATTAAAACGGAAGGCATTAAAACGAAAGGCAAAACGGGAGGCACGGCGATACCGCGCCTCCCTTGCGTCAAATTGCTATTGGAGAAACAGCTCAGGGCTGGCCATACACGCCGTAGAACACGGCCATGGCTTCGTCATAGTACTGACGGCCGGCTTCCGCCAGCTTGTCGGTGTAGTCATAGGGATCCACGGTGCCGGCGGCAATGGCAGCCTCAATGCCCACGGTGCCATTGTAATCGGAGCCATGATAGTAGTTGTTCACGAAGGAAGCAAAGCCGGGGATGGAACGGCTGCCCCAGGTGACGGGGTTCTGGATGCCGGCCATGAAGGCGGCCCAATCATTCCAGTAGCCCAGGTCAGGCATCAGCTCGACGTACGCCTTCACCACTTCTTCATCGGTAATCATGGGCAGGCAGTTGGGCACGTCGTAGGCCTTTTCGCCGGTGGATTCCCAGGTCAGTTCGGGGAACAGCTTGATGCGCTCCAGCCAGCCTTCCTTGCCCCAGGTGAGGAACTTAGCCAGCTCGTAGGCTTCACGGGGATGCTCGCAGGTGTAGGAAATGGAATAGAAGTCCAGGAAAGCCAGCTGGCCGGCGTTTTCGGTGTCAGCGCCCACGGGAGGATTGTAGGGAACCATCTTGATGCCGCGGTCGGTGGAGATGGGCTTGGAATAAATGTTGTTCAAGGTCCAGAAGGCGTCGGTGACGATGCCCACGTGGCCGGTCTGGCCGGGCCATTCGTCGCCCAGGTTCAGGGCCTGGTATTCATCGGAATCCATGATAACGGTCTTGCCAAGCCGCAGGTTTTCATTCTGCTTTTCGATGGAGTCCACCCAGCCGGAAGCGAAGTCATACTGTTCGCCGTTCCAGCCGAATTCGCCGATGGCGTTGTCGGTCAGGGCGATGGGGCCGCCGGTGACCAGGCCGTACATGCCGTTGAAGTATCCCCAGTAGCCCTGGGAGGGATCGGCCAGCTTGTCGATCAAATCCAGCATGTCTTCCCATTTCCAATCCTGGGGAGGCAGTTCCACATTCATTTTTTCAAACACGTTGGCGTCGCAGTACACGGTGGCGGGCAGGAATTCGCCGGACATGAAGTAGCAGCGCTGGCCATCCAGATAGCCCACCCGCTTGAGGGTGTCGTACAGCATGGTCTGGGCTTCTTCGTCATTCTCGATGTATTCGGTGATGTCATACATATACTTGCCAGCCATCAGGGGTTCCAGGTCCAGCCAGAAATATACGTCGGGCAGGTCGTTGGTGGCGGCGCGGTTGAGCAGTTCGCCCGCGATGTCGCCGGTGGTGGTGCGCAGCACTTCCACCTTGATGTTCGGATACTTTTCCATGAACTTGGCAGCCAGGGCTTCGGTCATTTCAAAGTCGTCCCAGGTCATAAAGGTCAGGGTGATTTCGTCGGTGGTGTTCATTTCAGGCATGTTGTATTCTTCCGCGGAAGCGAAGGACGCCATGCCCAGCAGCATCACCAGGGCCAGGATGATTGCCAGGGTCTTTTTCATAGTGATTTCCTCCTTGTTTTTTTTATCAAAAGCCATGCGGCTTTGATTTTGAGCGCATGATGGGAAAGCTTTTTTATTCGCCTGTGATACCCGCCTTGTCCACGCTTTCCACAAACTGCTTTTGCAGCACGAAGTACAGAAGCATCAGCGGGGCGATGGCCAGCATGGTGCCCGCCATGCGGATGGCGTCGTTGATGCGGTCCGAGGAGGTGACGCTGGACGCCCAGGTGGTGTAGGCGTTGGCGTAGCTGTCCTCAAAGGCGTTGAGCTCCAGCATCAACGTGGTCAGCGCCGTGTTGCGCGTGGTGCCGTAGCCCAGGTAATTGCGCACCAGGTAGGTTTCATTCCAGTACCACACGAAGGAGAACAGCGTCACCACCACGATGGCGGCCCCCGCCAGGGGAATAGCGATGCGGAAGTACGCCTTCAAATGGCCCGCGCCGTCGATTTCCGCGGCCTCGATCAGGCTTTGGGGCACCTGCCGGTGGAAATTGTAGAAGATGAGAATGCACAGGGTGCTCTTGAACCCCTGGCCCAGAATCGCGGTAATCAGGAAGGGCCGAATGGTGCCGTCGATCATGCGCAGGTTCTGAAACACCAGGTAGTTGGGCAGGGCCGTGGTTTGGCTGGGCAGCAGGAAAGCCAGAATCAAAATGCCCATCCACAGCTTCTTGAGCGGAAAATTATACCTGGCAAAGCCGTAGCCGACCATCGAGCAAATGAACACCTGGGCCAGGGTGGGCACGATGGCCAGGTACAGGTTTTTGAGCAGGCTGTTCCAGTAATCCATGGTCAGGATGGCGGATTCATAGTTATGCAGGGTAATGGAGCTTGGTATCCACATGGCGGAGGAATCCAGCAGGTCGTTGCGGCTCATGAGGGAACGGCTGAGCATATACAGCACGGGGTAAAGGAAAATGAAGGAAATGACGATGAGCAGCAGATAGACCACGAAGCTGCCCACGAAGCCGCGCTTTTCCGCGTTGCCCAGCATCAGCGCTTTGAACTTTTCCTTGCGGTTTTCCAGGGCAGCCCTGTCCTTATTGATTTTCGGCAGCTTCATCCCCTTCACCTCCCCGCGGCGCGCTGCGCGCTTTTCATATCGATGCGTTTTTGCTCATATACCACATGCTTATCGCTCTTTTCCTTGAGCAGCAGGAACACGATCACCAGGATCACCGCCACGACCAGGGTGTAAATCCAGCTCATGGCCATGGCGTAGGAATAGCCCTGGGTGGCGGTATACGTAGCCGTATAAATCAGCTCAATAATTTCGTTGCTGCCGCCTGTGGCCAGCGTGACGACGGTGTAGATGGAATTGAGCAGGATCAGGGGCTTAACGGTGGGCAGGGTGATCTTCCAGAAGGATTCCCAGCCGGACGCGCCGTCGATCTTGGCCGCTTCATACAGCGTGCGCGGCACCTTTTGCAGCCCCGCCAGGAAAATCAAAATCTGGATGCCCGAATTCCACAGGATCATGATAAGGGAAGAAAACAGGTTGTTAATGGGGGTATAGATGAATTCCGGCAATCCGCTGAGGATGCCCAGCAGCGCGTTCTGGCTCACCATGGGCACGCTGGATACGCCCTGGGCCGTCAGCTTGCTCATTACCGGGCCGGTGGCAATGATGACCGGCAGGAAGAAGATCATCCGAAACAGGCTGCGGCAGCGGATTTTGCTGTTGAGCAGCAGCGCGATAATCAGGCTGAAGGCAATGATGATGGGCAATTGCAGCACCAGGCCCACGCCGAAATTCGCAAGGATACCGGGGAAATTCACATCGGTGGTGAACACCTTGACGAAATTTTCAAAGATGCCGTTTTCCAGGGGGTGCAGGATCACGCCGTTGGAAAGCTCCACCCTGGAAAAGGAAAAGCGCAGGCTTTGCACCATGGCGTAGAGGAAAAAGATGCTCACGCCCACAATCCACGGGGAAATGAACAGATATCCAAAGCCCCATTCCCGCAGGGTCCGTTTGGTCAAGTGCCGCTTGTCGTGCGGATTCTTTTTCGTTTTCGGGCTCACGGCTCTGTCACCACCTTATACGCGCCGCCGTCCAAGGCTACGCCGTCCATTTCCGCCGTCCGGCTGCCGAAATTCAGATACACCTTCGTTCCGTTGGACCAGCTCACCCGCACCATATCTCCGGAAAACACATGGTCCATAATTTCCGCGCTGCCCAATTGTCCGTGCAGGGCCTTGAGCTCCTGATACCACTGCGGAATCAATTCCTGGTACAGCTCGTAGCGGGAGGAATACACATCGTTGCTGTTGGTATTCTGCAATTTGATGGGGTCCTCCATGGTGAGCAGGAAGGTGGGCCGGGTGCCCTGCTCCACCAGGTGCAGGAAAAAGCGGTGGGTGTTGGCCTGGAAATTGGCGTATTCCGTGTAGTAGGGAATTTTCCCGCTGACGGCGATAGCCAGGAAGGGGATATCCCGCTTCACATAGCTGTAATCGGACCCGGCAATGGGCATTTCCTTGAGCGCCGCAGCGTGGCGCCACAGGTAGCAGTTGGCTTTGCTCAGGGATACCTCCATTTGTTCCGCCGTTTCCTGAACCAGCGTTTCGTATTCCGCCATCATTGCGGAACTGTCCTGATAATGATTGCTTTCGTAATAATCGCTCATCAGGGTGGAAATGCCCACCAGGGAAACGCCGGGCACCTGATGGGCAGCCAATTGCCCAACGGTGCTCCGCCCGATTTCCAGGGTCTTTTTCGGCGTCAGGCAGTACATGGTATCGTATACCTTGCCGAAGGTGGGGCGGCTCCAGGTTTGGGAGGTAATCATCTTAAAGCTGGAATAGAACAGAAGCGGATGGGTTTCCGTATTCAGATGCAGAAAATCCGCTTCCAGGGAAAGCCGGTCGCCCAGCGCTTGAGCGGCTGCGATCAGCTTTTGCATTCCGCCTTTTCCGCCCAGGCTGCCCGCGGGGGCGTAGGCGTCCGTGGGCAGGGCGCCACTCAAGCCCCCCTCCTGCCAGCCCCGGCAGGTCACGCTGATGCCGCTGACGCCGCGCGCGTTCAGATCGTTGAGGATTTCCTCCGCCTGTGAAAACGTGGTCATGGGCACGCTTTGCTTGCCCAGCACGTAATTTTCCGTTTCCGCGCCCAGAAAATCCACCGCGATATCAAAGACGGTCGTATCCGCCTCGCCGAAATAGCCCTTTTCCGTCATGTAATCGCGCAGCGCGCAGGCCAGGCCCGCATAGCTGGCGCTTTCGCCGTCCTCCAGCAGAAACTGCTGCTGGATATCAATGTTCCGCGCATGCTCGGTGCGCATGCTGATGGTGGAGGAATTGGGCCCCGTGGGCTGGGAATACACCAGGCGGTACAGATACTTGGCGCACACCCAGTCGAACTTCATGCGCACGCCGTTGGGATAGGCCATGATGCGGGCGGCGGCGTCCCCGTTTTCAATAAAGCCCAGCACCGCCATTTGATCGTCCTGGTGCACCATGCCAAAGGCGGGCAAAAGCACCTGCTCGGCGTCCACGCTCCAATCGCTGTACACGCTGGTTTCCACGCCGATATTGGCGCCATAAACCGCCCGGTCAAAGGGAGAGGCAAAGCGCTCCTCGTTATCCTTAAGCTCAATGATGGCGCCCTGGCCGTCCGGAATAATCATGTAGCCTTCATCCTGGCCCAGGTAGCTGTAGCCCATGAAGGGATACACATAGAAGCTGGCCACGGCGTAGGTGTCCGCGTCCCCTTCCACGATTTTGTCGCGGGGGATGGATACGCCAAAGCCCCGTTCGTCCATTTTGAGGGTGACTTCATAGCTGATGCTGATGTCGGGATAGTTCACCTTGGCTGTGTACCCATCGCCGGTAAGGGTCACGTCCACCTGGCTTTTCGTGTTGATAAAATCCGCCTGCAGGGGGATGGTTTTCACCCCGTCCAGGTATTCCATCACGATGCCGCTTTGGTAAAAGCCCTTCCAGGTGGCGTTATCCTTCATTTCGTCGGGATTTTGCACGGTGGAATACAGCAGCTTGCCGCTTTGCCTGGATTCCACGATGAGGGCCAGGGTGTCCTTTTTCAAATAGAGATTGAACCGGCTGTTTTGGGCGATCCTTTCATATCCTTCAGGCAATGCGCCGTTTTCCTCGGCCAAGGCGGCGCATCCCAGGCAGGCGGCGTTCAGCGCCATCAGCAGTGCCAGCACCAGCGCCAGCGTGTTACGTCCTCCTGACAAAGCGATACACCACCTCTCCGTAGATTCCTGAAATGAAGTTGACCAGCTGGGTAATCAGCACATAGATCACAAACAGCAGCGCCACCGTTACCAGCACCGTAAACAGCGTCAGGATCACGATGGACAGGGTGCGCTTGAAGGAATAATCGTTCAGGTACATAATCATCAGCAGGATCAGCAGCCCCGTCCAGCCGAAGCTGACCACGTCGATCAGGGTGATGAAAAAGGCCTCGTTATAGGTGAGCACATTGGTAAGCAGGATGCGGATGGGCAAAAACAGGAGCATGGGGGCCAGGATGTAGGCGCTGCCGATGAACAAATCCTTGAATTTCGCCTCGCCGTCCTTGATGGTGCACACCAGATAGCAGCAGATGACCAGCAGAAGCCACGAACCAAAGAAGGTGATGAAATCGTTGAGCACCTCGAACTGGCCTTCCTGCACCTGCTTGAACAGGAAGCCGCTGTAATACTTGCTGACCACGCTGAGCACGAAATAGACCAGCAGGACAACAGCCGCGCTCCAGTAGCCCGCCCGGTTTTCATGCTTGATGCCGTAGCAGCAATCGTACGGATTTTTCAGCATTCGGAACGTCCAGCCTGTCTGGCTGAAGAATTTCGTGCGGGCCACTGTTTCCCGTCCCCGGGCCAGGGGCTTGAGGAAGCCGGTTTTCCTGTTGACCGCCTTGATGATTTGCGTGCATACCACCAGCGCCACCAGAACGATCAGAATCGTGCCCACATGGGTATGCAGCCAGTTGGAGCGCAATTCCCAATACGCGTCGGAATAGCCCTGGCGGTTGCCGCTGTTGCGGAAGTTTTCCAGCGCTTCGGCAAATTCTCCTTCGCGGTACAGCGCTTCGCCCATGCCGGTATTGGCGTAGGTGAACAGGCTGTTCATGCGCTGCACCTGGGCCCAGGGCTCCTTGCTTTGGGCGTATTTGCCATCCTGGAAAAGGGTGAAGGCTTCATGCACCAGGCTGGTGAATTCGGTGGGCTCCAGCACCTGCACGCTGCACAGCACGGAATCCAGCACGTACAGGCGGTAATCCTCGTCCACCACCATGCCGGAAACGCTTTTAAAGGTACCGATGCGCTGGTCGCCGCTGTCGAAGGTGCCGAACACGAAGAGCATATCGCCCTCGGAGGTGTACTCCACGATGCGGCCGTTGGCGTTGGCGGTAAACACGGAGCCCTGATTCGTCACGGCCACGGCGGTGGTCAATTCCGTCCAGTAATCCGGGGTCAGGGTGTTGCGGCCCGCCACGTTCAAGCGGCGCAGGCTGCGCTCGTCGTTGGTCTGGGAAACGGCGTACACCATGCCCTTTTCATCGATGCAGACGTTTTCCACGCTGATGGGCACAATGCCCGCCATGGAGGACAATTGCTCATCGGTGAACACCGCTTTTTTGATGGCGGTGAGCAGGGTGACGCTGGATTGGTTCGCCCCGTAATAGCCCAGGAATTCGCCTTCCCCCGCGGGAGAAATCTGCACGATGCCGTTGGTGTTGCCTTTTGAGCAGATGTACAGGTTGCCGCGCTTGTCGATAACCACCTTCCGGGGCTTATAGGGGGCCGTTTCCCCAAAGAGCGGGTGGGTGGGCTTTTCCCATGTGCGGATCAGTTCGCCGTCCTTGCTGTACACCAGCACCGCCCTTGCGCTTTCATCCGCAACATAGATATTGCCCTCAGCGTCCACATTGACGCCGCTGGGGGTTTTGAAGTTCTTTTTATCCTTGATTTCCCGGATTAGCTCCCCCTCGCGGGATACCACCAGAATGCGCTTGTTTCCGGTATCGGCGATATAGAGGTTGCCGTCCGGGCCCATGCGCAAATCCTGGGGGTTTTTCAGCGTTTCTTCCCCAAAGCGGATCATGGAGCGGACGGGCTCGTAAGCCGTCTGGGTTTCCACCAATTCCTTGTTGACGCCCAGGGTAAAGGTTTTATAGGGCATCTTGGCGTATGCCACCGGGCAAATGCCGGCCACCAGCAGGGCCACGGTGAGCAGGAGGAGCGCCATTCTCTTTTTCATTTGCATCCTCCCTTACTTGAGCCCGCTGTGGGCCATGGTGTTCATCACGCTGGACTGCATGACCACGAACAGCAGCAGGTTTGGAATGAACATGATAAGCGCCGCCGCCGCGGCCATGCCCTGGCCCTGCACCGTGCCGGCGGTGCTGAGCGTATTCATATAGAAGGCCAGGGTGCGCACGCCCTCGGAGGAGGTGAACAGGCTGGAGGTTTCAATGTTGTTCCACACGTTCTGGAACACCAGAATGGCCCCGGTGGCAATGGCGGGCTTAATCAGGGGAATAATAATTTTGCGGTACACGGTGAAGCTGCCCGCGCCCTCCAGCTGGGCCGCCTCGATCAGGGAATTGGGCACGCCGTCCACGAACTGCTTAATCAAAAACAGACACACCGGCATGGCCACCTGCGGCAGGATATGGGCCAAGTAAGTGTCCAGGATGCCCAGATTGGAAATGGTCAAATACCGGGGAATGGTGACCGCCGTGGCCACGAACATCAGCGCCAGGTTATTCACCTCAAAAATGGTATTTTTGAGCTTAAAGTGCATCTTGCTCAGGGCAAAGGCCGCCATGGTGCTGATGAGCACGCTCAAAAACACCACCGCCGCCGTGACCAAAAGGCTGTTGAACACGTACCGGCTCAGCGGGATGGAGGACGTGCCCGCCGCCTGGAACAGATTCTGGAAATTAATGAAAGAAGGGTGGGAAACGAAAAACTTGGGGGGGAACGCGAACAATTCGTCCATGGGCTTAAAGGCGTGATTGATGATGTACACAATCGGCAAGCCCATGAAAACGGCGATGGGGATCAGATACAGATAGAACGGAATTTGATTCTTATGGAATTTTTTCGGGTTCACCCGGGTTCCGCCGATGGCCGCCATGATCTTTTCCCCCTTTCTTAATCTTTTTCAGCAAAGAGCATCCGCGCCACGAAGGAGAACGCGTAAATCAGCGCCAGCAGGCCCACCGACACCGCGGCGGCGTAGCCCATTTCGTAGCGGGTGAAGCCGTAATCCTCAATGTGGTTGGTCATCAATTGGGCCGCGTACTGCGGGGTGGGGTTGGAGCCGGTCAGCATGACGCCGATGTTGCCCGCCTGGAAAGCGTTCACGATGCTCATGACGGCGCCAAAGAGCATCTGAGGCTTCATGCTGGGGATGGTGATGTAGAACACCTCCTGGAACCGGTTGCGCACACCGTCGATGGCGGCGGCCTCGTACAGCTCCGGGTTCACATCCAGCAGGCCCGCCAGCATGGCCAGGAAGCCTACGCCCATGCTGCCCCACAGGGCCACAATAATCACAATGGGCATGATGTAAGTGGTATTGAGCATCCAGATGATGGGCTCGGTGATGATACCCAGTTGGGTCAGCACATAGTTGGCGATTCCGCTCTGGTTGCCCAGGAACACCACCCGCCACATCACCGTCATGGCCACGCCCATGGTCATGCTGGGGCTGTAGAGGATCAGCGCCAGAATAGTGCGGGGCAGCTTGGTCAATTGGCTCAGGGACCAAGCCAGGAAGAAGGCCAGCATGTAGCCCACCGGCCCCACCACCAGGCTGAACAGGATGGTGTTGGGCAGCACATATTGCAGGAAAATGGTATCCTGGGTCAGAAGGTTGATGTAATTGGTCAGGCCCACAAACTGGGGCGCCTGCACGGCGTTATAGTTGGTAAAGCTCAGCCCGATGGCCATGGCCGTGGGAATGATGATGAACACCGTGAACAGGACCAGATAAGGCAGCAGAAAAAGATAGGGCGTTCTGCGCTTGGTAATCATTTTTCCGCCTCCTTCTTCTGGTTGTATTCATCAATCAATTTCTGCACCACCGTGGCGTCCGGCGTTTTGAATTCCTTGAGCATTACGCCGTCCTTCCAGTAGCCGAATTCCTCCAGCTTGCGGAAGGTTTCCCGGTTGATGCGCTTCACCGCCGTATCCAGAGCCCGGCGGGCGTCGGTGCCGTCCACGGCCACGGAAATGAACGCGTTGCTCAATTCCCGCTCCAGCATGTAGGTGCCCAGCACCCAAGGCGCTTCCGTCATCCATTCCATCTGTTCCAGAATGATCTTTTTGTGGGCGGATTTGAGGGGCAAGGTCTCAAAGGCTTCCCGGTTGGCGGTGGGCCAAATGTATTCGCTGCCGTAGGTGGATTGCAAAAGGTTGCCGAAGGCGGACTGCACTTCCGCGCTGGACCACCACTTGAGGAAGGTCCAGGCCTGGTTTGGCATCTTTGTTTGGGACAGGATGGCCATGGTTTCCGCCCCGCCGGTGGTCCACCGAAGCACATTTCCGTTTTCATCCAGAAGGCCCGGAAACAGGGAAATATCCCACATGCCGTCCAATTCCGGCGCGGCGTTGAGCAAAAGGTTATAGGTGGCCAAATCCGCGATGCCGATGGGCAGCGTACCATCCCGGAACTGCTGGTAAAAGCCGGGAGAGGGCACGTCGGTTGGCATATTATAAACGGTGAACAGCTCCGTCATTTCCCGGAAGCCCCGCAGGCTTTCTTCGCTGTCCAGGGTGGTGTCGCCGATGGTATCGCCGTAAATGCTGCCGCCGCTTTGGAGAATCAGCGGCAAAGTGCCCGGAAACACCTTCATACCCACCATGCCGGCCGTGGGGAAATAGTAATTCATGTTCCGCCGCTGCAATTCGGGCAGGATCATTTTTACCTGCTCCATGTTGTCCGGCACATCAATGTTCAGCGCGTTCAGAATATCCTTGCGGTGGAACTGCACCCAGAAGTTCACCGTTTCCGGCATGGCGTAAATGCCGTCTCCCAGGGTGTAGGGAATGAACAGGCCGGAGGAAAACCGCTGGGCGATTTCCGGAAAATCCTCAAACTGGGTCAGATCATACAGCGCGCCGCGGATATTCAGGTAGCTTGGCACCACGTATTGCAGGCTCAGCACCACGTCCGGCGCGGTGCCCGCCGCGTTGGCCAGCACCAGCTTGTTGGCGTCCGGCATGATGGAAAGGTCCACTTCTATGCCCGTTTCCGGGGTAAACATGGAATCCACCATGTTCTGCGCAATTTCCAGGTACTGGCGGCTGCGGCCCATCCACACCTGCAAATGGCCTTCCTTGCCGGTGCCCGCCGCGTAATCCTGGCTGCCGAAGGAAGTAACGAACCGTTCGGCGCTCTTGGCGGCGCCCGCCAGGAAGGAGACCCCCTGGGGCAAAGCCGCGTCCTGCTGATAGAAATAAATTTGATCGATGGATACATCGTTCTGGGCGATATCCTGCAATTGCTGGGCCAGCATGCGGGCGGCGCTGTTGCTGCCGGTGGATAATTCGCTGAGCCTCCTGGGCAGGTCCTCCGGCTTTAAGGCCAGGCGGCGCAATTGGTCCGCCGCCAGGGTGAGGTTGCTGAAGGCGCTGCCGGAACCGTTGGCGGAATAAGCCTTCATCCGCTCCACGGTATCGTCCAGCTCCTGGGCCCAGCCGTTCAGAATTTCCACCAGATCGGGGATATAGGTGAGCAATTCATAATCGCGGTACCGGTCGGTGGTCACGCCGCCGGTCAGGCGCACCACCTCCAGGCTCAGGCCGTTGATTTCGCCAAGCACCTTGTTGATGACCTCGTACACCGGCAGAAGCGCCGCGCCATTGAGCCGAAGGGTCAGGGTATGCTCGCCCGCGGAAAGGAAAAATGTTTGCCCCCTGCCATCCGACGTTTTCACCTGCGCCTGCGCAAAGGACGTGGCGTAATCAAAGGGAATCCCCCGCGCTTCTTTGCTTGGCAGGCCGCCGTCGAGCAGCACATCGGCAAACACGGGAAAATCCGCCTTCACGCCCTGGCGGTAGCGGAAGCCCAGCTGGTACCAGCCTTCCTTTTCCGCCGTAAAGCGCCAGGTCACTTCATCCCCGGCGGCGTCAAAGGACGCGCCGTCCAGGAAATTCATTTTCCTATGCTGGGTTTCATAGGGCGTCAGGCCGGGGTCGAATTCTCCCGCCGCCCGGATGCTGGATTTGTTGCGGGAAGCAATTTTTTCGCCCTCGATCACGATCAGGGCGTTCCCTTCCGCATCCTGGCCGGCGTATTCATCCAGCGCTGTCCTGCCGCGAACGGACAGGCTTTCCAGGGTCACGGCCCCTTCCTGCATTTGCAGCGCCAAGGTATGTTCGCCCGCGGTCAGCTCAAACAGAAAGGGGGTATCCGTCCAGCCCGCGCTGTCGGTGATCCCGGCGCTCAAAAGCACCCGCTGGGCGGTGGGCGTGGTGGCGATTTCGTTGCCGTAACGGTCCAGCGGGAACACGCCGTCATCCATCCACAGGCTCTTGAGCTTCACCCTCCGCAATTCATAAAAGGGGATTTTGCCGTCTATTGTCACCAGCATTTCGCTGGGCAGCGCGCTTTGGGTTTCCGTATAATAAGAAAACCACAATTCATACTGTCCATCCTGCGGCACGGAAAACGCAATTTCGGCCTCCTCCCCGGTAGCCAGCGCAAAGCCCGCAGGCACTTCCACATTTTCCCCGGCATACAGGGGCAGCGTATAGCTTTTTACCGCGTCGCTGTAATACGCTTCCGTCCGGCTGGCGAACATCATCCACTCCGCCGCCGCCCCTTCTTCCGCAAAGGCGGAGGGCAGGCAGCACAGGGTTAGCAGAACGGCCGCCCATGAAAGCCATTTTTTCTTCATGCCAATCGCCTCCGCCGTTTAGTTTTCATGCGCCGCGTGGGAGCCCCACAGGGCCGCGCCCGTTTCATCCAGCGCGGTAAAGCAGGCCACCCATACGTTTTCCTTGCTGTCCAGCGCCCGTGTCATGACGCCCGTGTATCCAACGCCGTCCAATTCGCACCGGAACACGCCGTTTTCATCGCACTGCCAGGAGCCCTGCAAATCGCCCGTGACTTGGCCGTTTTCCAGCAGCGTCACCGTTTGGCTGGTATGCTCCGTTTTGTTGATATCCCGCCCGTGCAGGATCACCTTGTACAGGCCGGTTTGCCGCTCTGGGGGAAGGGTCTCCCTCGCTTCCCCGGCGTAGCGCTGGGGCAGCACCACGGGCCAGCCCTCCTCGTTCATGAACATTTGATGCACCCGCACCTTGAAGCTTTCCCCGCTGCCGGCAAAGCGGGTGTGGAAAATAAGGAAATACCGGCCCGTTTCTTCATCGTAATAGGCGGAATTATGGCCGGGGGAGCGGTAGGCCAAACGGAACTGGTTTTCATCGCTTGCCAGGTTTTCAAAGCAATAGCCGCCCATCAGCTTGACCCCGTAGCCCTCGTAATCCGGATCGTTGAAGAACGTTCCGGGCCTTCCGCCGCAGTTTATCATCTGCTGCCCCAGGGCGTCCTCGTATGGGCCGTCGGGATACCTGCTGCGGCACACCCGGATGTTATAGCCGTCCTCCGCTCCCAAGCCGCCAAAGGACAGGAACAGATAATAATACTCCGTATCCGGGCTGTAGAGGATATAGGGCCCTTCAATGCGGGCGTGATTCTTGCCCAGCAGTTTTTTTCCGTATCCCCGGTTCTCCGTCTGGTTCTCCAGGGGGAACCCGGTTTCCGGGTTCATTTCCAGAATGAAAATGCCGCCGGAATAGCTGCCGTACACCATCCACAGCCTGCCCTCCCGGTCGAAGAACACGCAGGGGTCCACCACGTTGGGAAGGCTGGCGGCGTCATACCCCGCATAGCCGCTTTTCAGGAACACGCCCAGGTTTTCATAAGGTCCCTCCGGGCTGCCGCTGGCGGCAACGCCCAGCATGGAAAGGGGGCTGTCCCCTTTGCAGGTGCAGTAATACAGGTAATACCTGCCGTCGTTCAGGCGCTGCACATCCGGCGCCCAGAAGGTGGTGGTTCTGGCATACTGCAAAGCTTCCTTCATTTGCTCCTGCACGTTTTCCACCAGGGTACAGCCGCTTCCGGCGTCCTTGGAAATCATTTTCCATTGAATCAAATCCGTGCTTTTGGCCGCGGCCATGTGGCTGCCAAAGATATAATAGGCGCCGTCCTCCGCCCGGATCACGGAAGGATCGTGCACCGAAACGTCTTTGAATTTAGGAACCGGCTTTTCTGTTTCCTCCGCCCAGGCGGAACCCATCATCAAGCCCAGCAGCGCCAGGAGCAACCCTACCATACGCAAGCCTTTCATGCTTCACCTTCCGAAATTATTGCTCATTGGGGCGGCGTTCCGCCTGAAAAACAGGCGTTCCCTCCGCCGAATACTGTACCCGCCGCAAAAAACAGTGGCGGTTGGGATCGCTCAGCGCCGTTCCGTGAAAGCCAGGATAGGGCCGGGCGTGGAATACCAGCCAATCATGGCCTTCTTCATCCACGGTAAAGGAATTGTGCCCAGGGCCGAACAATTCGTTTTCCGGCTCCGAAACCATCACCGGCACGGGCGATTTTTTCCACGACGCGGCGTCCAGCGGGTCGGCGCCTTGGGGCAGCGAAAGCATTCCCATAGCATACCGCTCGTCCGTAGCGCTGGCGGAATAAGTCAGGAACAAATTGCCGTCATGAATCAGGCAGGAGGGCCCTTCGTTGACCAAAAAGCCCTGGCATTCCCAATCATATTCCGGAATGCTCAGCCGCACGGCAGGCAATTTCAGCTCCAGGGCGTTTTTCATTTCGGCAATGTATAAATTGCTGTTGCCTGGAATATCAAAATCCCGCTGGGCCCAAATGAAATACCGCTTTCCCTGGAACACTGCCGTGGTGGAATCCAGGGAAAAGCTTTCCCAGCCCGTATCGATCCGGCCCTTTTCCACAAAGCTGCCTTCCATGGGATCGGCGCTTTCGTTTTCCAGGGCGTAAATGCGATGATCGTAACAGCCGCTTTCATCCGCGCCCGTCCGGGCAGCGGCGAAATAAATGTACCATTTGCCGTCCACAAAGTGAATTTCCGGCGCCCAGATGTTGCAGCTCATAGGCCCCTGCGGATGGCGCACCCAAACGACCTTTTCCACCGCGTCCGGCAGCTCCTTGAGCGTGCGGGCCTTGCGCAGCACGATGCGGTCGAATTCCGGCACGGAAGCGGTGAAATAGTACCATCCATCCTTCCGAAGTATATAGGGATCGGCGCGCTGTTCGATGTATGCTTTCACTTTTCTTCCCCTTTCTGGGCCATCGCGGGGCTGTTGCGCAATAAAAAATGCAAATTCCGGTAAACGTGAACGATAACATTAACGTTAATGTATTGAGTCAAACATAGTGTATCATGGATCAATAGATATTGTCAAGCCTTTTCGGATTTTTTTCTGCCGTTTTGTGCATTTCATTTGACAGCTTTCTCCCCCTATGATAAAATGAGCGCAAACGGATACATGAACGTTCATGGAGGGATGAAACGTATGGCGAAGGAAAAAGGACGCGTCACCCTGCACGATATTGCAGCCGCCACAGGCGTTACGGTGAACACCGTATCCCGCGCGCTGAAAAACAAAGAAGATATCAGCCGGGAAACCTGCGAACGCATCCAGCGGGTAGCCAGGGAAATGGGCTATGTGCGCAATTATATCGCCAGCTCCCTGCGCTCCGGCCGCACCAAAACCATTGCCATGATTTCCGGCTCCATGATGAATCCATATTATGCCATCCTGTGCGATTTGATTCAGCGGGAGGCCGTGCGCCTGGGCTATGGGCTCATGATCCTGTGTTCCCAGGATGATCCTGAAACGGAAATTAAAATGGTGGAAATGGCCCTGTCCCGGCAGGTGGACGGCGTGCTTATCACGCCCTGCTCCTTTGAATCGCCGGCGCTTAGCCTGCTTCGCTCCTCCGGCCTTCCCTTTGTGCTGCTCAGCCGCTACCTGGAAGGCGATACGGACGACTGCGTAATTTGCGACGATTGGCAGGGCGGGTACCTGGCGGGGCGGCATTTGATTGACCATGGGCACAGAAACCTGGCCATGATTTCCTTCCACCATGTGGTCTATTCCAGCAGAAAACGCTTTGAGGGCTTCCAGCAAGCCTGCCTGGACGCGGAAATTCCCACCGGGAACATTCATTACGCGGAGCCGGAAAACGAACAGCAAATCCTGCTCCAGCTCAATCAGTGGCATGCCCAAGGGGTTACAGGGCTGTTTTCATTCTGCGATGTGGAGGCCTGGAGCCTGATTACCATGCTGGAAAACAGCGGCCAAGGATTGGAGAAGGATTTTTCCGTCATCGGGTTTGATAATATTCTGGGATACATCAACTTTCCCAAGCCCATTTGTTCCATTGAATGCCAATTGCAAAAAGAAGCCTGCACTGCGATTGACCTGCTGCGCAACCGCATCCACGAGCCTTCCCTGCCGCCTCAGCAGGTGATTCTGCCCGTGTCCCTGGTATGCCGGGATACCTGCTGCAAAACGCACTCATCCGTTCCATGAGTTCCTTAAATTGGGCTGAGTCAAAATTCATTTTCCCGAATGAAAATGGCACGGGATTCTGCCAAGTTGGCTGGAATCCCGTGCCAAATTTTATAGGTTTTCTTGATTAACTGGTGAATACTTCCCGATTTGAGGCGGCCCCTTTGCTTTGATATAATTGCTTCCCCCTATCGCCTTTCTCAGAAGGGGGACTGGGGGAAACCGCTCTTTGGGCTCCAAAGAGCGGTTCCCCCCAGAAAATTTAATTAAGTAACAGTATTAGGAACGCCGGATAGCGCAGGAATGGCGCACCACGATATCTCCGGCAAGATGCTGAATGCGCCCGCTTCCGCCGCCGATGAGGCGGAAAACCTCCTTGGCCGCTTCCACCGCCAGCTCCTCCATGTGGGTGCGGATGGTGGTCAGGCCCGGCGTGACGTAGCCGCTGAGCAGATGATCGTCGCAGCCCATGATGCTGATATCCTGCGGCACCCGGATATGATATTCCTGCAAGGCCTTGATGCAGCCCAGGGCGCTTAGATCGTTGGCGGCAAAAACGGCGTCCGGCAGCGTATGGCCTTCCTTCAAAAAACGGTGCATGGAGCGGTAGGCGGCGGCCTGCTCAAAGCGGCCGATCAGAATATTTTCCGGGCGCAGCGCCACGCCCGCGTCCCGCAGGGCGTCTTCAAACCCCGCCTGGCGCCGCATGCTGTCAAAATTATTGGAAACGCCAAATATGTGCATCAAATTCCGGTGGCCCAGACCCAGCAGATATTCCGCCGCCATCCGGCCATGGCGGTAGGATTCGTAAATCACGCTGGAAATGCTTTCCGCCGCCAGCTCCTGATCCATGAACACCGCGGGCATGCGGGAGCGGATCAGCCGTTTTTTGTCCTCCTCGCCCAGCATGCCGTACATGATGATCGCGCCGTCGATGCTCTGATTTTGCAGGGCCGGCAGCAGCGGCTTTTCCTCGTCCACGATAAAGATATGCAGCTCATACCCGTATTTTTTGCACAGGTAATGAATGGTATCGGCCATGTCGCCATAGTAGCTGCCCGCCATGGAGGGAACGAACAGGCCGATGTTGTGGGTCTGCGCGGCGCGCAGCTGCCTGCCGTTCACATTGGGGATATAGTTGAGCCGCTTGGCCACGTCCAGCACGTGTTCCCGTGTTTTGGGCAGCACCACGTCGGAGCCGTTCAGCGCGTTGGACACGGTGGCGATGGATACGCCCGCTTCCCGCGCCACATCCTTGATCGTGATTTTGTTCATGCTCTTGTTCCACCTTTTTTGCCGTTTTCGAGGCAAAGAATCACGCGTCCGTTTCCGTCCGCAGGGTTTCGATATCCACCGTTCCTCGAATGGCTTTCAGCTTCAGTACGCACGCGTCCGCATTGTTCAGGTGCATGCTGGACAGAATCTGCCGGTGCGGCGCGGCGCTCAAATCAAACCGTCCCAGCAGCTGTTCGTCCTGATATACCTCAATTTGGGCCTGGCCCTCGGTATAGCAGGCCACCTCCAGCTTGGAAAGCACCGTCACATCATACAGGGAATAGCAGGCAAACTCGCCTTCCCCCAGCCGCAGCACATACTGGGCCCATTCCCCGTCGAAGGGGAAGCGCTTGGTCCGGTCAGCGTAGCGGTGGTGAAGGGTCATTCCCGTATTGCCCCGGTAGGACGTGGTATTCTGCGCTTTTCCCGTGTGCCAGTAGGACGCGCCAAGGCCCGGCAGCTCATCAAAATCCGTGCCGGCGATGGTGCACCCCGGCACCCTGAACACATTGGTGGCCAGCGCCTCATTGATATGGCAATTCTCCACCAGCATATTTTTCAGGTATTCATTCAGAATTTTCTGCGCCTTTTCATACCCCGGATGGGCGCCGCTGCGGGCATATTCCAGAATCAGCTGCCATTCCATGGGCGGAATCACCGAGCAGGGCGAATTCTGGCAGTTCATTTTTTTCCAGGGCCACATATTGACGCCGATATCCAGGCTGGCGGCCAGCGGCATCAGCGCGGAAAACCATTCCATGGTGTTTTCCCCTGTTTCGCCCAGCCACAAAGGGGCGTTCAGCCTTTGAGACAGCTCCAGCCAGGGCGTGAACGCCGAAATATCCGGCGGGCAGCCGTAGCGATGGAAATGGATGACCATTTTGGGGTCGTAGGAATGGGTGAAAATGTCCGTTTCCGTGGCCCAATGATGGCCCTCCAGGGTAATCAAATGCTTTTGGTCCACTTTGCGGATGCGCTGGATGCACTTTTCATAAAACTCAATCAGCCTCGGCACATACTCTTCCAGGCTCCTGTCGCCCTCAAAGCGCACGGGACGCACGGGCTCGTTGAGCAAATCATACCCGCCCACGATCCACCTTCCGGCATACCGCTGGGCGATTTTTTCCCACAGGCACAGCCCTTTTTCAAACTGATCCTGATCCATGAGCAGCCGGCAAACATCGTCCACGGAATCGTCGATGTTGGCGCCGGTCTGTCCGCCGGGAGCGCCGTGAAGATCAATGAACGCGTACAGCTTGTACTGCTCGCACCAATCGATCACCCGGTCCAGGCATTCAAAGCCCTCCTCCAGGAAATTGACGCCGGGGCCTTCCTTTAGAAACAGGCGGGAATTGATGGGGATGCGCACGGAATTGTAGCCCATGTCCGCCATCATCTGAATATCATTTTCGGTAATATAATTGGCGCGGAAGCGTTTCCAGAATTTATCCGCCCAGTTTTTCCCGGTCAATTCCTCCACCACGGTTTCAATGCGCCGGGGGCGGTCAAACCGGGGCAGGTCATAGGCCAGCCACATATAGCCCTCGCACAGCAGCCAGTTGCCCAGGCCCCAGCCCATGAGCAGCACTTCTTCCCCTGCGCCGTTTACAATCTTCCGGCCCTTCACATCCAGGAAACCGCTGACGCGGCTGCGGTTGACAGTCTTTTTCATAGCGTTTTCCCATCCTCGCTTATCAGAGCGCTGCCGGAGAGGAATTCCTCTCCGGCAGCAAGGAATGATGATGTATTATAGCATACTTTGCGGATTATTGGTAGCCATATTCTTCGCAGTAGGCCACCCACTGCTCGGTGAAGCCGTCCCGGCAGGCCTGCAGCCCGGCGTCCATCACCTTCTGCCGGAATTCGGCCACAGCGGCGTCCACATCGTCCACCAGGCCGGCCTGGATGGGCGCCAGATACTGCCGCATCACATTGGAAACGGCGGTGCGTTCAAACTCGTAATCGGTGTAATCCTCGGTGAAGCCGCCATAGATGTTCACGTTGGGGAACTTGGTCTTCTGGGCGATTTCATTGTACTTGTCAAACATAGCCTGCAGCGCCACGTCGGATTCCTGGGGCAGCTTGTAATCGTTCACGCGCAGGTTCCAGGTGTTGAAGTTTTCATAGCGGAAATCTTCGCTCAGCTCCTGATAGATGCCGTCCACCACGTCGTAATGCACGCCCTTGATGCCGTACTGCACCAGGTCGTTCATTTCCTCGTTGGTCATCAGGTAATTCAGAATCATGGCGCAGCGTTCGGGATACTTGGTGCCGCGCACGATGGCGGTGCCGTTCTGGGTGGCATGGCCGGGGAACAAAACGCCCGTCACCTCGCCGTAGGTGATGTAGGCGCTTTCCCAATCGGGATGGTCCTTGGCAAAGTTATTGGCGGAGGAAATTTGCTTGTTGGGGTTCATGCCGGCGACGGCGGCAATGGCCAGGCCGTTGTCGTAGGCTTCGCTGTCGTTGGCGTCGCTCAGGGCGCTCTTGCTCCAGAAGCCCATGTCCGCCCACCTTTTCAGCAGCTTCATATCCTCCACAAAATCATCGGAGAACCAGTAATCGTACACCTGGTCCGGCGTATTGTAATTGGAGGTCAGGCCATAGGGGAAGCCGTTGGCGTTGGTCCAGGGGTACTTCATGTTCAGCACGTTGGCGGCGTCGAAGGCCACGCTCAGGGAGCTGGCGCTTTCGCTGGTGGTGCACTGCAGGATGGGCTGATCGGGCTCATGCTCCTTGACGCCGGCGAAATACGCTTCCATGTTTTCCAGGCTGTCCGGGTAGGGCAGGTCATACTTGGCGCGCAGGTCCTCGCGGTACTTGATGCCCAGGGGCACGTATTCGGGCCACAGGGCGGGCACGGCGTAAAGCTCGCCCTCCACGCGGCACATATTCAGCATGTCTTCGCCCGCCAGGGCGCGCAGCTCAGGCGCGTATTCATTGAGCAAATCGTCCAATTCCAGGAAGGCGCCGGCGCGGGCCAGCAGGCCGTAGTTCAGCCAGTTGGCGATATAGATCAGGTCCGCGCCGCCGGAGGTCAGCTGAGTGTTGTATTTCAGGCTGAAATCCGTCCAGGTGGAGAACTGGAAGTCGATGGTGGCGTTGAACTTTTCCTTCAGGATGGCATTGATGGCGTCCTCCACCACTTTTTCATCCTTGGGCGCGTCGCCCATCACATAGAAAACCAGGTTGGCTTCCTGGCTCAAATCGTCCGCCGCCAGGGCGGAGGGCATCAGCGCCAGGCACAGGATCAATGCGAGCACCACGCTCAGGAACCGGTTCAGGTGTTTCATGGGAATCCTCCTTTTCAATTTGGGTAGCATCTATTTTGAAGGCGTAGAATACGCCTTCGGGAACAAAATGGGGGGGCAGTCTCCATCGGCGGTCCATCCGCCGCAGGCGGCTTCCGGCGGTCCATCCGCAACCTCAATAGTCGCAACTGCCCTTCATGGGCAGCTTGCTCCTTTTCGGTTGATCTCACCTCGGACAGAATTTCCGCCACAGGCGGCTGTCCGAGGTTCGTCCGCAGCCTCAATCGGCGCGACTGCCCTTCATGGGCAGTTCGCTTGTTTCGGCTGATTTCACCGCCGATTTTTTGTCGCCACTGGCGACAATCG
>CAMOHY010000003.1 GCA_946615495.1 uncultured Clostridia bacterium | reverse complement strand
GGGCCAAAGCCCTTTCATACTTTCCTGGGGGTTGCCAACAGTCTGAATCAGCCTTCCGGCTGGAAAGCTCCCCGATTTTTTATGCAATGAAACATTTTTTACAGCACGATATCGCCCAGGCCGAACCCGGCGGGCATGGGCTCCTCCTCGATAAAGGAAAACGCTTCGTCCCGCAGCACGGGCAGGAAATAGGCAAAGGGCAGCCGGGAAAATTCGCAGCCATAGCTGCTTTGGCCGAACCAGCCGCCCTCCTTGGCCCGCAGGTTCAGGTCGCGGGCAAACTTGGTGCGGTTGGAGCAATCGTGCACCAGGATGGGCCAGCCCTCTTCGCTGGCGGCGCGCATGAATTGCAGCGTCAGGTTGCGGCTGAAAATGGGGGAAATGTAGCCCTGGCGGCACATGTACAGGTTTTCCCCGGCGTAATTGCCGATGTTGTTTTCGTTCAGGTGCAGCTCGGCGCAGTTGATAAAGTCCAGGCCTGTGGCCAGGATTTTTTCTTTTTTGGCGAAAAACTGGGCGTAAAACTCCGGGGTCATGGGCGTTTCGATGCCCACGGTGGGGAAGTATTCCCGCGCGATGGCGATGTTTTCAATCACGTGGTCGGAGCAGTTGGACGCGCCCAGGTTGAACCGCAATTCGTCCAGCCCGGCCTGGGCCAGGGCCTTCAGGTTTTCCCGGCAGGCGTTGATGCCGTTGGTGTACAAATGCTGGTGGATGCCCGCTTCATGGAATTTTTTCACCACGCCGTAATATTTCTCAATTTCCATAAAGGGCTCCAGGTACACGTAGGAAATGCCGGTGGGCTTTTTATGAATGGAAAGAAGCAGGTCCAAATCGTCCTCGTAAAACTTGGTGCCGCCGATTTCCCACATGCCTTCGCCCACCGGCGGCTGGGCGTTGAGCACGCCGTAATCATAGCAGAATTTGCAGTGGGCGCCGCACTTATTGGTTTTGCGCACGGCGGACAGGCCCGTGCCCAAGAGGCAGGAGCGGCAGCCGCCGGGAAATTTCTTTTCGTCGCCCACAAAATAGGTGCGGCCCTTTAGGGTTTTGAGGCGCGGTATCTTTTCCATCAATTCCCGGTGCCGGGCGTTCACCGCCCGCTCAATCTGGGCGAAGGCGGACAGGGCAATTTCCATCTGGCCGGGCATCAGGTCCTCTTCCTCCGGCAGGGAAGCGAAAAATTCAAACCAGGTCAGGGCATCCTTCTTGGAAATCTTCATGGGGCAGCCTCCGAATAATGAAAGAATTACATCCTTATTCGCGCGTTTCCGCGCCGAATCCTGCCGGAAAAAGCAAAATATTGCGCAATCGGTTGCGGCGCGGAGGAGGATTTGCTATAATAAGAAAAAATTTGACAGGGAGATGAACCGCTATGCTGTTTGAAAAGAAGGATACCATTTTGTTTATCGGCGATTCCATTTCGGATTACAACCGCACCCGTCCCGTGGGCGAAGGGCTGGCCAACGCCTGGGGCACCAGCTACGTGGCCGACGTGGGCGCTTTGCTCAACTGCATGTACCCGGAATTGGCGCTGCGCATCATCAATATGGGCGTCAGCGGCAACCAGGTGCGGGACCTGGATGGGCGCTGGGAAACCGACGTGATGGCCCTTAAGCCCGATTGGGTGAGCGTGCTCATCGGCATCAACGACGTGTGGCGGCAGTTTGACAGCCCCTACATGCCCGAAACCCACGTGCCCCTGGACGAATATGAAAGGACCTATGAAAAGCTGATTTGCCGCACCCTGCCCACGGTGAAGGGCATGATCCTGATGACGCCGTACTTTATGGAACCCAACCGCGGCGACCCCATGCGCGCCCGGATGGACGAATACAGCGCGGTGGTAAAGAAGCTGGCGGAAAAGCACAATTGCACCTTTGTGGACCTGCAGACGGCCTGGGACGGGCTTTTCCAGCATATGCACCCCTGCAATATCGCCTGGGACCGAATCCACCCCAATCAGGTGGGCTGCATGTATATCGCCAAGCAGTTCTTAAAGGCCGTGGGCGCGGACCGGGCGTGAGCGCGCCGTCCGCCTCCGGGCGAATGGAAAATTCATAAAAATACAAGGAATCATTCTTGCGTTCATCTGGCTTTTGTGGTACAATTTAAATAGAAAAAACCGGCTTAATGCGCAGCCGGAAATAAAATAACGGAGGGAATCAAAATGAAGAAATGGATCGCGCTTGCCCTTGCTCTGGTGATGGTTCTGTCGCTGAGCTCCACCGCTTTCGCTGTCAATGAAGATGTCAGCGGCAAGCTGGGCATTTACTCCTCCATGTATCAGTTCGTCATCGACATGATGGACGAAGCCATCAAGGCCGAATTCCCCAACCTGGAACCCGCCTTCGGCGACACCTTCTTCTTCTACGGCGGTACCAGCTCCCTGATTACCAAAATTTACGGCGAAATGGGCGACGATAAGACCGGCGACCTGGGCTGCGACATGATGCTGGTGGCCGAACCCGCCTTGAGCCTGGAATTGAAGGAAGCGGGCTACCTGGAGCCCATCGAGATCGAAAACCCGGACACCCTGCTGCGCTTCCCCTACGACGCTGAGGGCTATTGGTACCCCGTGCGCGTGTGCAACATGGTGCTGGCGTATAACCCCGAAGCGGTGGATTACTGGGCTGAAAAGGGCGTCACCATTCCCCATACCTTTGAAGCCTTCGCCAACGACCCGGCGCTGAAGGGCTATATCTCCATGGGCAACCCCATGAGCAGCGGCACCACCTTTGCCGCCGTGGCCTCCCTGATTCAGGATAATCACTATGGCCCCGCTTTCCTGGATGGCCTGGCCGCCAACGAAGTGATGATCGAATCCGGCTCCACCGCCATTACCAAGCTGCAGACGAAGGAATGCGCCGCCATCATGATTCTGGAGGAATCCATCCTCAAGTATTTGAAGGATGAGGCGGACAAGGGCAACGAAGTGACCAACCTGGCCTGCATCTACCCCGAAGACGGCGTGGTGCTCATTCCTTCTACCGTGATGACCGTGGCGGAGGACCATTCCCTGAACGTGAACGTGGAAGCCTGCGAAGCCGTGGAAAAGTGGCTGCTGAGCGAAGAAGCCCAGAAGCTGATTCTGCAGGGCTACATGCACTCCGTGTTCGCCGGGATGGAGGAAATCCCCTATAAGTCCGTGGACACCAATTGGCTCATCGAAAAGGACCTGGGCGTGGATTGGGAAAAAGCCTACCAGAACCGTGAAGCCATCAACACCCTGTGGACCGAAAAGGTAACGACCAAGTAACTGGATTTTTTTCAGCGCTCCAGGGGGGAGCCGTCAAGCGGCTTCCCCCCTTTTAAGAAGAATTTTTATTTTCTTTTGAAGAGGTGCATGCGGATGAAAAGCGTGAGCGCAGTGCAGAACGAAATCCTCCACAGGGACCGCACGCCCACGATCACCAAGATCGCATTGGGGTGTCTGCTTGTGCTGTCGGCGGTCATCATTTTTTTGGGCTATCGCGGGCAGCGGTTGTACGACGCGTCCGGCTTCAGTTCGGAAGCGGGGTATCAGGCAGTGTACGCCTTGTCCAGGGATGTGGATGAGGCGTGGAAAAAGCAGCTGCGCGCGCAACTGGAGGCGCCGGAGGGCGGACAGCGGGAACAGCTGGAGGAAGCCGCCCTTTCCCTGCTCAAAAGCGCCTGGGAAGCGCAAAAGAGCGGGGGAGAAGCGGACGCCTCCGCCGCCGTCGCCTCCGCTGGGGACGGCAGACGCGGGGAAATGACCTACAAGCTGCTTTACACCACGTATTTGGCGGCCGGTCCCAAGGTGTCCTCCTCCATCAAAAAGGAGGTGGCCGCCGTGCCCCAGGGCGAGGCGGACGCTTTCCGCGCCGCCCTGCTTTCCTGCATCGCCGATGAAGGGGCTCCATTGCCGCAGGCCGCCGTGAAGGCGGCGGAAAGCTTGACGGGAGAAGAACGCCAGGCCATGCTGTTTCAGCTGTTTTTCGTCAGTGCGGGCTCCACGGAGAGCGGCGTTACCGAAAACGTGAACGCTTTTAAAAAAGGCGTGCGCGATAAGGCGGTGCAGCTCAGGGCGTTTTGCATGATCGCCCGGCAGGAGGTGTCCTGGCTGTCGCAATTGACGGTGAGCAACAGCCGCACGGTGATGCTGATGGGCATTATCCTGGCGGTGGATGTGCTTTTGCTCTCCTTCCTCATGATGGCGGATAAGAGCTGGATTGTGGATTTCAAATGGATATTGATTCTGGCCATTGTGGATTTCCTGCTTCTGTTTCAGCTGTTGCCTTTGGTGTATATGGTCATCAAGGCCTTTTTACCGGAAGGCGGATTTTCGCTGGAAACGTTTAAGCGCCTCTATACCTATCCCTTGAATTTGGACGCGCTGAAAAATACCCTGATCGCCGGCTTTGCCACCATGATTCTGGGCACCCTGCTGGCCTTCCCCCTGGCCTGGCTGGTGGGGCGCACCAATTTGTACGGCAAAAAGTTTTTCCGGGCGCTGTTCGTGCTCACCTACATGGTGCCCCCCTATGTGGGCGCCATGGCCTGGCTGCGGCTGCTCAATCCCAACGTGGGCACCATCAACCAGTGGCTGCGGCTGCTCTTTGGGCTCAGCGACGCGCCGGGCCCCCTGAACGTGTACACCCTGCCGGGCATGATCTGGGTGCTCACCACCTTCTATTATCCTTACGCCTTTATCACCATCAGCCGCGCCATGGAGAAAATGGACCCCTCCCTGGAGGAAGCCAGCCGCATTTCCGGCGCCTCCCCCCTCAAAACCGTGTTTACCGTCACCCTGCCCATGATGACGCCCTCCCTCATTTCCGGGGCGCTGCTGGTGTTTGTCAGCGCCGCGTCCTGCTATGGCATTCCCTCCATCATCGGCAGCCCTGGCCGGGTGCACACGGTGACGACCCGCATTGTGGAATATGTGTCCCTGGGCTCTCAGGGCTTAAACGACGCCACGGGCCTGGCGGTTTTCCTGATGGTGCTGGCGCTCATTATCCTTTTTGTTTCCGATGTGGTGCTGGCCAGGCGCCAGTATATCACAGTGTCCGGCAAATCGGTGCAGCCCGCCATTGTGGACCTGCGCAAATGGCGCGTCCCGGTCACGGTGCTGGTGTCGCTGTTCGCCGTGGTGGTGATCGTAATTCCCTTCATTACCATTTTTACCACCTCCTTTAAGGTGGACGTGGGCAAGAGCATGTTTGCCGCCGCCAATTTCACCGTGGCCAACTGGACCACCGTGTTTGGCCGCACGGAAACCATGAACAGCCTGAAAAACTCCCTTCTGTTCGCCGCGGTGTCGGCCACCGTGGGCATCGTGATCGCCTGCACGATGAGCTATTTGCTCCAGCGCACGCGGGTGCGGGGCAGGAAGATTCCGAATTTTCTCATTACCTTGGGCTCCGGCACGCCCTCCGTGGTCATCGCCCTGGGCCTTATCATGACCATGCGCGGAGAATTCGGCGTGAATATTTACAACACAGCCTACATCATTATCGTGGCTTACATGATTAAGTACCTGATGATGGGCATGCGCACCGTGGTGTCCGCCATGAGCCAGATTCACGCCTCGCTGGAGGAATGCAGCCAGGTGTCCGGCGCAAGCTGGCTGCGCACCATGTTCAAAATCACCGGCCCCTTGATTTTCCCCTCCATCGCGGCGGGCTGGTTCCTTATCTTCATTCCCTGCTTCTACGAATTATCCATGACCACGCTGCTCTATTCCAGCACCACCAAGACCATCGGCTTCCAGCTTTATGAATACTGGACCTTTACCAGCCAGCCGCAAAGCTGCGCCATGGCCTTTGGCATATTGCTCATCGTGGTGGCGCTGAACTTTGTTTTGAACCGCCTCACCAAAGGCGAATTCTCCATCTGACAGAAAGGAGCCATCCACTCATGGCAACAGTAACGATCAAGCACGTCACCAAATCCTTTGGCGACAATGTGGTGCTCAAGGAGTTCAATGAAACCTTTCAGGAGGGGGAATTTATCACCCTGCTGGGCCCTTCCGGCTGCGGCAAAACCACCATGCTGCGCATCATCGCCGGGTTTGAAAAGCCCACATCGGGAGAATTGTACATCGACAATCAATTGGTTTCCGGCGGCAAAACCTTTATTCCCCCCGAAAAACGCTCCATCGGCATGGTGTTTCAAAGCTACGCCGTGTGGCCGCACATGAATGTGTTTGACAACGTGGCTTACCCGCTGCGCATCAAGAAGGCGTCCAAAGCGCAGATCAAGGAGAGCGTGGAGCGGGTGCTGGGCATCGTGCATTTGAGCCAGTTCGCCGACCGCTTTCCCAACCAGCTCTCCGGCGGCCAGCAGCAGCGCGTGGCCCTGGCCCGCGCGCTGGTTGCCGCGCCCAAGCTGCTTTTGCTGGATGAGCCGCTGTCCAATCTGGACGCGAAGCTGAGAGAATCCATGCGCTTTGAAATTAAGGAAATTCAGCGTGAGACGGGCATCACTGTGGTGTACGTGACCCACGACCAAACGGAAGCCATGGCCATGAGCGACCGCGTTTTCCTCATCAACCGGGGCGTGGTGCAGCAAAGCGGCACGCCGGAGGAAATTTACAACCATCCGGCCAATCAGTTTGTGGCGGATTTCCTGGGAAAAGTGGATTTCTTCAAGGGCGAAGTTAAGAATGGCCGCATTGAATTGGCGGGCATGAACGGCCAGGCCATTTCCTATGATGGCCCAAGGAGCGGAAAAGTGGATGTGGCCGTGCGCCCGGAAAACCTGTATTTTACCCCCCAAGGAGAATTGGAGGGCATGCTGGAGGCCCAGTATTACTTGGGCGACGTGGACGACTGCCGGGTGCGCGTCGGCGACGTGCTGGTGCGGGTCATCGCCAACGGGTATGAATATGCCGAACTGAAAAAGGGCCAAAAGGTGCGCTTGGGCGTGCGCAGCATCATGGTGTTTGAGGATGACGGGCAGCTGGAGCAGCTGCTGAAGATACAGACCTGACGGGGAAGAGGGGACGCGCTGAATGAAAAAGCGGATTCGGGAGCTATTCATCAAAATGATCGAAATGGACCGTGACCCCGATTTGATCCAGCATTTTACCAAGGTGCACAGCTATTGCCGCTTGATCGCCAGCTGCGAGGGGATGGACGGCCACGCCTCGGAGGTGCTGGAGGCGGCGGCGCTGGTGCACGATATCGCTATCCCGCTGTGCAATGAAAAATACGGCGCCCACCCCGGATATTTGCAGGAAAAGGAGGGCCCGGCTCTGGCCCGCGCCATGCTAACGGATTTGGACTTTACGGAAGAAGAAATACATAGGGTGTGCACCCTGGTTGGGGAGCACCATACCTGCGACCCCGTTGACGGCCTGGACCACCAAATCCTGCTGGAAGCGGACTTTATCGTGAACAGCTTTGAAAACGGGCTGCCCAAAGAAGCCTGCCTGCAAACGTACGAAAAGGTATTTAAAACCCCAACGGGCAAAAAAATTTATTCCACCATGTTTGGCCTGGGCGAATAATGGCCGGAATTCGCTTTATTATGCTATCACTTTAGCTTGACAGAGCGTTAAAACAGTGCTATACTGGGCACCGAACATGAACGGGCCGAAGGCCAGGAAGAAGGCGGCGGAAACATGGACGCAATCAACGCGCTGCGCCGGGAGGAAAGGATCACCCTTTCCCTGCGGGCACTGTATGAGCAGTACGGCTACCGCAAATACCGCATGGGAAAATTTGAGGAATACGAGCTGTACACAGAAAATAAAAGCTTTTTGAATCATTCCAATATCATCACCTTTCATGATTTGGACGGCACCGTGCTGGCCATGAAGCCGGACGTTACCCTGTCCATCGCCAAAAACACCCGCGCCACGGCCCGGTCCACCGAAAAGGTGTATTACCTGGAAAACGTGTACTGGCTGGAAAAGCAGAGCGGCGGCTACCGGGAAACCAGCCAATTGGGCCTGGAATGTATCGGCAAGCTGGACGCCATGGCATATTTTGAGGTGCTTTGCCTGGCCCAGGAAACCCTGGCCGCCATCAGCGGCAGCCACCGGATGCAGGTATCCCATATCGGGTTTTGGGTATCGCTGCTGGAGGGGCTGGGCATTCAGGAGGCCTTGCGCCAGGAGGTGCTGGACTGCCTGAAGGGCAAAAAAATGCACGAGCTGAAGTCTCTGCTGGAAAAGGCCAGCGTGCCGCCCGCGGCGGCGGATATGATCCTCAAGGCCGCGGGGCTGTGCGGCGAATTCGCGCAAACGCTGAAAAGCGCCCGGCAATTGGCTCTTTCCGCCGGCATGACCCAGGCCCTGGACGAATTGGAAGCGGTGTATGGCCTGCTTTTGCAAAAGGACTGCGCCGGGCAGATGATTCTGGATTTTTCCCTGGTCAACGATATCGATTATTACGATGGGCTCATTTTCCAGGGCTTTGTGGAGGGGGTGCCGCGGGCGCTGCTCACTGGCGGCTCCTACGGCAAGCTGCTCCGCAAATTTGGCCGGGACCTGGACGCCGTAGGCTTCGCCGTGTACTTGAACGAGCTGGATCATTTGTTCCGCGCCCGCGGCGGCGCGGATGTGGACGCGCTGATCCTCTACAACCCGGCGGATGGGCTGGACGCGGTGCTGTCCCAGGCGGAAGCGCTTCGCGCCCAGGGCCTGCGGGTCAGGACGGAAAAACACAGGCCGGAGGGTATCCGCGCGTCGAAAATATACCGCTTTTCGGCGGATGGCTTAAAGGAGGCGGGGGAGGATGCTTAATATCGCGCTGCCCAAGGGACGGCTGGGCGATCAGGTGTACGCCCTGTTTTCCAAGATCGGCTACGACTGCGGGGCCATTTATGAAAATGACCGCCGTTTGGTATTGGAAAGCCCGGAAAACGATGTGCGGTATCTGCTGGTAAAGCCCTCCGACGTGGCGATTTACGTGGAATACGGCGCGGCGGACATCGGCGTGGTGGGCAAGGATATTTTGCTGGACGGCAATCCGGACGTGTATGAATTGATGGATCTGGGCATCGGCAAGTGCCGCATCTGCGTGGCCGGGCCGGAGGATTACGTGGAGGACCGGGAGAGGGTGCTGCGGGTGGCCACCAAGTTTACCACGGTGGCAAAAAAGTATTATTCCTCCAAGAACCGGGAAATCGAAATCATTAAGCTGAACGGGTCTATCGAATTGGCGCCCATCCTGGGCTTGACGGACGTGATCGTGGACATTGTGGAGTCCGGAAGGACGCTGAAGGAAAACCATTTGAAGGTGCTGGAAACCATCGTGCCCATCAGCGCGCGCTTGATTGCCAACCGGGCCAGCTATCTGTTTGAAAACGAGCTCATCAGCCAGCTTACGCAGAAATTGCAGGAGGTGCTTCCTCAATGATGAAAATTATGCCGGTAGATCAGTTTGACGCCCAGGCCTTCAAAACGCCGCCCATCCAAACGGGCAACGAGGTGGAGGCCGCGGTGGACGCCATCATCGCCGCGGTCAGGCAGAGGGGCGACGCCGCGCTGATCGATTACGCCGCCCGGTTTGACCGGGCGGAAATTTCCTCCGTGCTGGTGAGCGAAGAAGAAATCGAGGAAGCCTTCGCCGCCTGCGACGAAAGCTTTTTGGAAACCCTGCGCCTGGCCCGCGAAAATATTGAGGCCTTCCACAAGCGCCAGGTGCGCCAGAGCTTCGTCGTCAGCGAGGACGCGGGCAAGGTGATGGGCCAGCGGGTGATCCCCTTAAGGCGGGTGGGGCTGTATGTGCCGGGCGGCACGGCCAGCTATCCTTCCTCCGTGCTCATGAACGCCGTACCGCCCAAAATCGCGGGCGTAAAGGAAATTATCATCACCACCCCGCCGGGACGGGACGGCAAGGTGGCCCCGGCCATCCTCTGCGCCGCCAAGATCGCGGGGGTCACGCGCATCGTGAAGGCCGGGGGCGCCCAGGCCATCGCCGCCCTGGCCTACGGCACGGAATCGGTGCCCGCGGTGGATAAGATTGTGGGCCCCGGCAACGTGTACGTAGCCACGGCCAAGCGCCGGGTGTACGGCCTGGTGGATATCGATATGATTGCCGGGCCCAGCGAAATCCTGGTGCTGGCCGACGGAAAGAGCAATCCCGCCTTTGTGGCGGCGGATCTGCTTTCCCAGGCCGAGCACGATCAATTGGCCTCCGCCATCCTGGTAACGGACAGCATGGAGCTGGCCCAAAAGGTGCAAGCCGAGGTGGAGCGCCAGCTTAAGGACCTGCCGCGGGAAGAAATTGCCCGCGCGTCCATTGAAAAGAACGGAAAAATCGTGGTGGCCCATCATTTGGACCAGGGCGTTGAAATCGCCAATTTGATCGCGCCGGAGCATTTGGAAATTTGCGTGGACGATCCCTTTGAATACCTGAGCAAAATTGAATCCGCGGGGTCCGTGTTCCTGGGCCGCAATGTGCCGGAAGCCCTGGGCGATTATTGGGCGGGCCCCAACCATACCCTGCCCACCAGCGGCACGGCCCGGTTTTCCTCCCCGCTGTCGGTGGATGATTTCGTGAAAAAATCCCAGTTCCTGTATTATTCCAAGGAGGCGCTGGCGGAGGCCAAGGACCATGTGGTGTCCTTTGCCAAGCGGGAGGGCCTGAACGGCCACGCCAATTCCATTGCCATCCGGTTTGGAGAAAAAGTATGAGCAGATTTTTGAGCGGCCGGCTGCAAAGCCTGCAGGCCTATGTGCCCGGCGAACAGCCCAAGGTTTCCGGGCTGGTGAAGCTGAACACCAATGAAAGCCCCTTTCCGCCGGCGCCGGGGGTGGCGGAGGCGGTAAAAAACGCGGCGGCCAGGCTGCAATTGTATAACGATTTGAAATCGGAAAAGCTGGTGCGGCTGCTGGCGGATACCTACGGCGTGAAGGAAAACCAGGTGGCGGTGAGCAACGGCTCGGACGAAATGCTGGCCTTCGCCTTTCAGGCGTTTGGGGGAGGCGGCCTGGCCTTTCCGGACATTACCTACGGCTTTTATTCCGTGTGGGCCAACCTGTTTGGGCTTGACGCAAAGATCATTCCGCTGAACGGGCGTTTTGAAATCAACCCGTCGGATTACCGGAAGCTGGACCGCTGCATCGTCATCGCCAACCCTAACGCGCCCACGGGAAAAGCGCTGCGGCGGGATGACTTGATGGAAATTGCTGAGTGCAATCCCGACAGCGTGGTGATTGTGGACGAAGCGTACGCGGACTTTGCTTCCCGGCCGGACGTGTCGGCGCTGGGCCTTGCGCCCCAATGGGAAAACGTGCTGGTGGTGCGCACGTTTTCCAAGTCCCGGCAGCTGGCGGGGGCCCGGCTGGGCTACGCCATCGGCCATGAAAAGCTGATTGAGGATTTGAACCGGGTGCGCTTCTCTTTCCATCCCTATAATGTGAACGCGCTCACCCAGGCGGCGGGCGCGGCGGCGCTGGAGGACCCGGAATACTTTGAAAAGTGCCGGAAAGCCATTATGGAAAACCGGGAGTGGACCAGGGCGCAATTGCTTTCCCTGGGCTTCCGGGTGATGGACAGCGAGGCCAACTTCCTTTTCGCGTCCGCGCCGGGGCTGGGCGGGGCGGAATACCAGCGCAGGCTGCGGGAAAGGAATATTCTGATCCGCTATTTTGACCAGCCCCGCATTCGGGATTATGTGCGCATCACCATCGGAAGCCGGGAGCAAATGGAAAAGCTGATTGAAGCCACAAAGGAGATTCTGGCATGAGACAGGCGAGCATTAAACGAAAAACCAAGGAAACGGACATCGCCCTGACGCTGAACCTGGACGGAGAGGGCAAGGCGGATATTGATACCGGCGTGGGCTTCCTCAATCATATGCTGGAGCTGCTTGCCTTTCACGGGCAGTTTGATTTGACCGTTTCCTGCCAAGGGGACACCCAGGTGGACGATCACCACAGTGTGGAGGATACTGGCATCGCCCTGGGCCAGGCGTTCAGGGAGGCCCTGGGCGATAAAAAAGGCATTGTCCGGTACGGCAATTTTCTTTTGCCCATGGATGAAGCCCTGGTAATGTGCGCGGTGGACCTGTGCGGCCGGGACACCCTGGGGTATCAGGTGAATATCCCCACCCAGAAGGTGGGCGCTTTCGATACGGAGCTGGCGCAGGAATTCATGCTCTCCTTTGCCCGGAACGCTCAGGCCTGCGTGCATTTTGTGCAAATGGCGGGCGATAATTCCCACCACATCATCGAGGCCATGTTCAAAGGGCTGGGCCGGGCCCTGCGCCAGGCGGTAAGCATCGATCCGGGCAGGGCGGGGGAAACACCCTCCTCCAAGGGACTATTGTGACACGGGAGAAACGCACATGATCGCGATCATTGATTACGGAGTGGGCAATCTTTACTCCATCAGCCATTCCCTGTCCTTCCTGGGCATTGAAAACCAGGTGACGCGGGACAGGGACCAGGTGCTGCGGGCGGACAAGCTGATTCTGCCCGGCGTGGGGGCCTTTGGCGACGCCCGGAAAAAGCTTTCCGAGGGGGGCATGGACGCGCTGGTGGTGCAAAAGGCCCAGGCGGGCACGCCGCTGCTGGGCATTTGCCTGGGCATGCAGCTATTGTTCCAAAAAAGCTATGAATACGGGGAGCACCAGGGCCTTTCCCTGATTCCGGGGGAGGTGTGTCCCCTGCAGGAGGATATTTCCCCAGCGCTCAAGGTGCCCCACATCGGCTGGAACGGGCTTCGGTTTCTGCGCCCCTGCCCCTTGACCCGGTACATTCAGGAGGGCGACAGCGTGTATTACGTGCATTCCTTCTACGCCAAGGGCGCGGGGGAGGCTGTGAAGGCGGTGTCGGAATACGGCGTGCAGGTGCCGGGCCTGGTGCAAAGGGGTAATGTGTTCGGGGCGCAGTTCCACCCCGAAAAGAGCGGGCCGGTGGGCCTTAAAATTCTGAAAGCCTTTGGGGAGGTGGAGGGCGCATGCTGATTTTTCCGGCCATTGATTTGCGGGAGGGCCAGGTGGTGCGCCTGACCCAAGGGGATTACGACCAAATGACCGTGTACGGCCAGGACCCGCTGGCGGCGGCCCAGGCCTTTCGGGCGGCGGGCGCGGAATATTTGCACGTGGTGGACCTGGACGCGGCGCGGGACGGCGGGCAAAAGAATTTTGCGGTCATTCAGCGCTTGGCAAAGGAAAGCGGGCTGCGGCTGGAGGTGGGCGGCGGCGCCCGGAGCGAAGAAAGCGCCCGCAGGTATCTGGACGGGGGCGTGGAGCGGGTGATCGTCGGCTCCGCCGCGGTGGAGCAGCCCGAATTGCTTTCCCGCTTGGCTACCCTGTATCCGGGGCGTATCGCCGCCGGGGTGGACGCGCTAAACGGCTTTGTGGCCATTCACGGCTGGCGCACGGTGACGGATATTCCGGCGATGGATTTTGTGCGCCGCCTGCCGGAGCGGGGCGTGGACACCGTGATTTACACGGATATTTCGCGGGATGGAAAGCTTATGGGCCCCAATCTGGACGCCTACCGGCAGATCAATGGGGTGAAGGGCCTTCGCGTGGTGGCCTCCGGCGGCGTATCCTCCCTGGAGGACGTAGGGGCGCTGGCCCAAATGGACGTGTACGCCGCCATTATCGGCAAGGCGCTCTACGCCGGGCAAATTGACCTGAGGCAAGCTCTTTTGCGTGCCGGGAAGGGGGCGAAAGCATGATTGCCAAACGCATCATTCCCTGCCTGGACGTGAAAAATGGCCGGGTGGTAAAGGGCACCAATTTTGAAGGCATCCAGGACGTGGCGGACCCGGTGGACATGGCGAAATACTATAACGGCACCGGGGCGGACGAGCTGGTGTTTTACGATATCACCGCGTCCTTTGAGGGCCGCGCCCTGTTTACGGACATTTTGAAGCGTACGGCGGCTCAGGTGTTCATTCCCCTCACCGTGGGCGGCGGCATCCGGGATGTGGACGATTTTGAACGGGTGCTTTCCTGCGGGGCGGACAAGGTGAGCGTCAATTCCGGCGCCATCGCCGACCCCACTCTCATCGACCGGGCGGCCCGCCGGTACGGCGACCAGTGCGTGGTGCTGAGCATGGACGTGAAGCGGGTGAACGGCCAATTCCGCCTGTTTGCCAAGGGCGGCCGGGTGGATACCGGCATCGACGCCCTGCAATGGGCCCACGACGGCCAGGAGCGGGGCGCGGGGGAGCTGGTGGTAAACAGCATCGACACCGACGGCGTCAAGCAGGGGTTCGACTTGGAAATGCTTTCCGCCGTGGCGGAACGCGTCACAATCCCCATCATCGCCTCCGGCGGGGCGGGAAAAAAGGAAGATTTCAAAACGCTCTTTGAAGCCGTGCCCCAGGTGGACGCGGGGCTGGCGGCCTCCATTTTTCACCGGCGGGAGGTGCCGCTGCCCGCGCTGAAGGAATATCTGGCGGGCCAGGGCATCCCCATGCGCATTTTACGGGAGGAATGAAAAAATGACCATTGATGAATTGAAATTTGACGCAAACGGCCTGATCCCCGCCGTGGTGCAGGACTATTTTTCCAAGCAGGTGCTCACCGTTGCTTACATGAACCGGGAATCCCTGGAAATTTCCATGAAGGAAGGGCGCACCTGCTTTTTCTCCCGTTCCCGGCAAACCCTGTGGCGCAAGGGGGAAACCTCCGGCAACACCCAGGAGATCGTCACCATTCGGGCGGACTGCGACGGGGACGCGCTGGTGGTGGAGGTCATTAAAAAAGGCCCCGCCTGCCATACGGGCAGCGAAAGCTGCTTTTTCAACCCCATTTACCAAAGCGAAGCGCACCAGGATTTTTCCCTGGAAGCGCTGTATGGCCTTTTAAAGGGCCGGAAGACCCAGCCCAAGGAGGGCAGCTACACCACCTATCTGTTCCAGAAGGGGATGGATAAGATTCTCAAGAAGGTGGGGGAGGAGTGCACCGAGGTCATTGTGGCGGGCAAGGGCGGCGACCGGGAGGAAACCATTTTCGAGATCGCGGACCTGGCATACCACGTCATGGTGCTGATGGTGGAAATGGGCATCGAGCCCAAGGACATTTTTGCCCAATTGGAAAGCCGCCACGTGGTGGACCATAAGGTGAAGCAGGAAAAAATGCAGTAAAATTCGTTTGG
This sequence comes from uncultured Clostridia bacterium, assembly GCA_946615495.1. GTDB lineage: Bacteria > Bacillota > Clostridia > Christensenellales > Aristaeellaceae > RUG563. The sequence goes on along the minus strand of CAMOHY010000003.1, from coordinate 14,460 downwards.
CGGAGAAAACAAGATGCTCAGGCTGGAAAGAGTAAACAGCAAAAATGTGGACGCGATTTTGAAGCTGCGCGTGGCGGAAAACCAAAAAACCTTTGTGGCAAGCAATGATAAAAGCATCATCGAGGCCTATGTGACCCTGGTGGCCAACGGCCATGTTTTTCCCTTTGGCATTTTTGAGGGCGATACGCCGGTGGGCTTTTTGATGATTGGCTATGGCGTGGACGACGCTTGGGAAAACGCGCCTGCGATTGCGGCGGGAAACTATAACCTTTGGCGGCTGATGATCGACAGGAACCAGCAGCGCAAGGGCTATGGCAGGGAAGCGCTCCGCCTGGCGCTGGATTTTGTTCGCTCCTTCCCCTGCGGAAGGGCGGAATACTGCTGGCTGTCCTATGAGCCGGAAAATGAAACCGCCCGCAGACTGTACCATTCCTTTGGATTCGCGGAAACAGGGGAGATGGATGCGGGGGAAATCATCGCGGCCTTGAAGCTATCTTGATACCGAAAAAACAGCCCGTGAGGGAAACGGCGCCGCCGCCGCTTTTCTTCGCGGCTTTTTTTATTGCGGCGGATTGAATAAACCAGCCGTTTTTTTGTGTTCGCGGCTTATCCGAGAGCAAATAATGAAAAAATTCATCAAATTTCATGAAAAAGAAAGAAAACGAGCTTTTAGGTAATAAATTACTTAATCTGTTATTTATGAAAAGAGTATTACAATATACGGTTTGCGGTTGACAGCCCATTGTTTTCTGGGTATAATGACCATGAATCGGTGAAAAAGTGCCAGAACGTACAAATGAGGTGCTTTTTTGGAGAAAAACCTGTTCAAATCTTATAATGTACCACAGGGTAGGAGAGGCATGCCTATGCGGAAAAAAGGATTTGGTTGGCTGATTGGAATACTTTGTCTGGCAGCGGTGATCGCGGTGATCGTGCTGCTTGGCGGCGGCGCCCAAAACTTCCATGAGAAGTATGAGGGCGCAGATTTGTCTGCCGATGTATCCGGCCTGGGGCGTGAAGATACGTACGCCAACTATCTGCAAGCCCATGCGGACGCGGTAAGCGGCGACGAAGAGGTAAAGGTGGATATCGCCGCCTTCGAGGGCGACGGGGAGCTGCGCCAGGAGGAGGACGGCACGCCCAGCGTGTTCACCGCCGACGGCTCTTACGTTACCTGGAAGGTGAACGTGGAAAAATCCGGCATGTATAATATCATGCTGGATTATTTGACCACCCCCGCCCGCGGCGTGGACATTGAACGGGAACTGTACATTAACGGCGAGCTGCCCTTTTCCGGCGCCCGCTCTTTGTGCTTTACCCGCTTGTGGACGGATGGGTCTGAAGTGCGCAAGGACAACCAGGGCAACGATATCCGCCCCTCTCAGGTAGAAGTGTTCGATTGGCAGCAGGTGCGCTGCAAGGACGATATGGGATACGTGGCCGAGCCCTATCAATTTTATTTTGAGGCGGGCGAAAACACCATTTCCCTCAAGGCCGCCAACGAGCCCATGGTGCTGCGCGCCATCACGCTCACTCCGGTGCAGGAATACGCGACCTATGAAGCCTACCGCGCCGCCCAGCCCCAGGTGGCCATGAGCGAAAGCGCCAAGGCCTGGCAGGCCACGGTGCAGGGCGAAGCGTCCACGCTGCGCTCCTCTCCCTCTCTGTATGCCCGGTATGACCGCTCCTCTCCCGCTACGGAGCCCTACAGCGTCACCAATACCGTGCTCAACTACATCGGCGGCGACCCGTGGAACAACGCCGGCCAGTGGATTGAATGGAACGTGGAGGTGCCGGAGGACGGCTACTACACCATTTCCATCAAGGGCCGCCAGGCGTATCAGCGCGGCGCCGTTTCCAGCCGCATGGTGTATGTGGACGGCGAAATCCTGTTTGACGCCATGAGCAACGTGGCCTTTGACTATAACACCTCTTGGGATTTGCGCACCCTTTCCGACGCGCAGGGCACGCCCTACCAGTTCTTCCTTTCCGCCGGGACGCACACCATCCGCATGGAAGCCACTCTGGGGGATATGGGCACCATTTTGCAGCAGATGGAGGACAGCATTTACCGCCTGAACCTGATCTACCGCAAAATTCTGGTGCTCACCGGCGTGAACCCGGACCGTTTCCGCGATTACAACCTGGACAAGGTGTACCCCGAAGTGATTCAGGCCATGGACCTGGAAAGCAAGCGCCTGTATAAGCTGGTGGACGACACCGTGGCCATTACCGGCCAAAAGAGCGACCGCGTGGCCGTGGCCCAGACCCTGGCCGTGCAGATGGAAGGCTTCGTGGCCCATAACGAGCGCATCACCCAGTCCTTCTCCAATTTCAAGGACAACATCACCTCCCTGGGCGCCGCCATGCAGAACATGTCCGAAACCAAGCTGGATGTGGACCTGCTGGTCATCAGCGGCGAAAAAGCCAAGCTGCCGCAGGTGCACGACGGGTTCCTGGAAAAGACGGCCCACGAGGTACGCTCCGCCGTGGCCTCCTATTTTGTGGATTACAACGCCCTGGGCGACGTGTACGATGACAACGACGAAAACGCCGATAAGCTGATCGAGGTGTGGATCACCACCGGCCGCGACCAAAGCACCGTGCTCAAGACCATGGTGGACGACACCTTCACCCCCGCCACCGGTATCCGCGTGAACGTGAAGCTGGTGCTGGCCGAAACGCTGCTTACCGCCGTGGTGGCGGGCAACGGGCCGGACGTGGTGCTGAGCGTGGGCTCCTGGTTCCCGGTCAACTACGCCATGCGCAACGCCGTGGAGGACCTGACCCAGTTCTCCGACTTTGAAGAAGTGGTGAAGCCCTTCTATGAAAGCGCGCTGACGCCTATGCGCTACAACAACGGCGTGTACGCCCTGCCGGAGACCCAGGAATTCTCCGTCCTGTTCTACCGGGAGGACGTGCTGAGCGAGCTGGGCCTGGAAGCGCCCCAAACGTGGGAAGACTTGATCGCTCTGCTGCCCACCATTCAGGGCAACAACCTGTCCGTGGGCGTGCCGTATCCCGACATTTCCACGGCGGATATTTCTATCCTCAACTCTCTCATTTATCAGAACGGCGGCCAGATTTACGATGAAGAGGCCAAGCACACCATGATCGACAACGAAAAGGGCGTTACCGCCTTCAAGCTGTACACCTCCCTGTACAACGACTACGGCCTGCCTACGGTGTACGATTTCGTCAGCCGCTTCCGTTCCGGCGAAATGCCCATCGGCCTGGCCTCCTACAGCCAGTATAACACGCTTACGGTGTCCGCGCCCGAAATCCGCAATTTGTGGGATTTCTCCCTGTTCCCCGGCACCCTCAGGGAGGACGGCACGGTGGACCATTCCGTTCACAGCGCCGGCAACTGCTGCATGATGATCGCCACGGACAACGTGAACATTAAAAACAACGCCTGGGAGTTCCTCAAATGGTGGGTGAGCACCGACGCGCAGGTGCGCTTCGGCCGGGAGATTGAATCCGTGCTGGGTTCCTCCGCCCGCTACACCACCGCCAACACCGAGGCGCTGGAGCAATTGGCCTGGAGCGCGGACAAGCTGGCCGTGCTCAAGGAGCAGATGGCGCAGACGGTGGGCTTCCGGGAAATCGCCGGCGGCTATTCCACCACCCGCCATATGACCAACGCCATCCGCCGGGTCATCAACGATAAGGACGACGCCCGCGAGACGCTGCTCACCTACTCCCGCACCATCAATGAGGAAATTAAGGTCAAACGCAGGGAATTCAACCTGCCGATCGATTAATAAAAGGAAAGAAAGGAGGAAAACCGAATGCAATCGTTACTGAGTAAATATTGGGGAATCAAACGGGAAAGCCTGCGTTATAACTGGGATAAAGCCAGGCGGATGAAGGTGTGCTACCTGTTCCTGCTGCCCTACGCGGTGCTGTTTATCACATTCGTCATTCTGCCTATCGCCACTTCCATTTATTACAGCTTCACCTACTACAATATTCTGGAAGCGCCGCGGTTCATCGGTTTCCAGAATTACATCAATCTGATATTGCAGGATGAAGTGTTTTTGACGGCTGTGAAAAACACCTTCGTGATCGCCGTCATCACCGGCCCCATCGGCTACATCCTTTCCTTCCTGTTCGCCTGGTTCATTAACGAACTGCCCCGCTGGCTGCGCACCATCGCCGTGATTGTGTTCTACTCCCCGTCCATTGCCAGCGGCGCTTTCGCGGTGTTCTTAATCATTTTCCGCGGCGACGCCTACGGCTTCCTGAACTCCCTGCTGCTGCAGTTTGGCCTCATCGACGCGCCGCTGCTGTGGCTGCTGGACCCCAGGTACATTTTGCCGGTGGTCATCATCGTCAGCTTGTGGATGAGCATGGGCTCCGGCTTCCTGTCCTTCGTGGCCGGCCTTCAGGGCGTGGACCGCAGCATGTATGAAGCGGGCTATGTGGACGGCATCCGCAACCGCTGGCAGGAATTGTACTTCATCACCCTGCCCAGCATGAAGCCCATGCTGCTCTTCGGCGCGGTCATGTCCATCACCAGCGCCTTCAACGTCAGCGACGTGCCGCGCGCCCTGGCGGGCTACCCCAGCACGGACTATGCGGCCCGTACCATCGTAACGCACCTGTTTGACTATGGCTTCTCCCGGTTTGAAATGGGCTACGCCTCGGCCATCGCCACGGTGCTGTTCCTTATCATGATCCTGTGCAACAAGGTCATCCAGTCTGCGCTGAGGAAGGTGGGCACATGAGCACAAAGAAGAAACCGATTACCAAGATCGAGCAGCCCAAAACCCAGAGCCGCGCGGCGCAGCTGCATTATCTGGCCCAGCTTCGGGGCGAGGTAGAGGAAGAAAAGCCGAAGCTGAACAAAAAGAAGTTCCTCATCATTTCCCTCATCGTGCTGCTCGTGCTGGCGGCGGGCCTGGTGTTTTGCAACATTCAGCTGAACAACATTGAAAACATCAACCTGAACCCCGCCGACTACATCGCGGAAAAGGGCGATAAGGCCCTGGAATCCTTAAACAGCACGGCGTCCCTGTACATGCTGGGCCGGGTGGTGGTCATTGCGGGCATGGTGATTTACGGCTTCTTTGCCTTCATCACCCTGCTGCAGCCCAAGCGCCGCAAGCCCAACCGCAGCTTCTGGGGCGATTTGGGCATCTATACCCTGCTGTTCATCATCGCCGTCATGATGGCGTTCCCGCTGGTGTTCAACGTGGCGGCGTCCTTAAAGCCTTTGGACGAATTGTTCCGTTTCCCGCCCAAGGTGTTCCCGGATCATCCCACCCTGGACAACTTCAGCGACCTGATCGTTACCATGGGGCAAAGCTGGGTGCCCTTCTCCCGGTATCTGATTAACACGGTGTTCATCACCCTGGTGGGCACCCTGGGCCACGTCATCATCGCTTCCATGGCGGCCTTCGTGCTGGCCAAGTACGATTTTCCCGGCGGAAAGACCTTCTTTGGCGTCGTCGTCACCGCCCTGATGTTCACCGGCTACGTGACGGGCATTCCCAACTACGTCATCATGAGCAAGATGGGCATCATCGACACCTACCTGGCCATCATCCTGCCCGCCTTCGCGGCGCCCATCGGCCTGTTCCTGATGAAGCAGTTCATGGAAGGGCTGCCCAACGCGCTCATTGAGGCCGCGCATCTGGACGGCGCAGGCGAAATGCGCATCTTCTGGTCCATCGTGATGCCCAATGTAAAGCCCGCGTGGCTGACCATCATCATCTTCTCCGTGCAGAGCCTGTGGAACGCCAACGGCGCCACCGTCATCTACACCGAGTCCAAGAAGACGCTGGTCTACGCGCTGCAGCAGATTCAGGCAGGCGGCATCGCCCGCACCGGCCAGGCCGCGGCCGTCGCAGTGGTGGTCATGTTCGTTCCCATTTCAATTTTCGCCCTCTCCCAGAGCCGGATTTTGGAAACCATGGCCAGCTCAGGTTTGAAGGATTAAGGGATCAGATGGGAGGAAAGAAAACAGTGAAAAAATTGACCAGGCTGCTGGCCATGCTTCTGGCCGTGAGTCTTTTGCTCCCCCTGGGCCTGGCCCTGGCGGACGACGGCGTGTCCAGCACCTATACCTACAATTACGATTACTGGGGCGGCCTGCGCGAATCTCCGGACGCCTACCGGGTGGACCAGGTGCTCTACAGCGCCACCCTGGGTCTGGAAACGGCCATGCGCAGGCCCCAGAGCCTGTATGTGAAGGATGACGACCTGTACATCTGCGATACGGGCAACAACCGCATCCTGCAATTGAAGCGTGAAAACAACACGTTTTCCCTGGTCCGGGTGATTGACGAGATCAAAGGCGCCCAGCCCGCCACCCTCAACACCCCCAGCGATGTCTCCGTGGACCCGGAAGGCAATCTGTACATCGCCGACACCAACAACAACCGGGTGATTAAGGCGGACAAGGACTTAAACTACCTCCAGTCCTTCTTAAAGCCCAACGATTCCACCTTTGACCAGAGCCTGAATTACCTGCCCAGCAAGCTGGTAACCGACAGCGTGGGCCGCGTGTTCGTTCTGGCCACCAACGTGAACAAGGGCCTTATCAAATACGAAGCGGACGGCACGTTCACCGGCTTCATCGGCGCCAACACGGTGAAGTACAACATGTGGGACTACATCTGGAAAACGTTCTTCACCACCAAGGAGCAGCGGGCCCAGCAGGCGTCCTTCGTGCCCACCGAGTATGAAAACATCTACATCGACAGCGAAGGCTTCATTTACGCCACCAACATCGTGTTCAGCGAATACGATCTTCTCTACGACAATGCCAAGCCCATTCGCCGTCTGAACGCCATCGGCAACGATATCCTCATCAAGAACGACCGCTATCCCCCCATCGGCGAACTGGTGTGGGTGGAAGGCAGCCAGGATTACGGCCCCTCCAAGTTCAAGGATATCACGGTGCTGGACAACAACATCTACATCGCCTTTGACCGCACCCGCGGCCGCGTGTTCGGCTACGACTCTCAGGGCATCATGCTGTGGGCCTTCGGCACCAAGGGCAACAGCGAAGGCGCGTTCCTGTCCGCCGTGTCCATTGAGCATATGGGGCGGGACCTGCTGTGCCTGGATGAAAACGAGGCCAGCATCACCGTGTTCACCCCCACCGAGTACGGCAACCTGATTTATCAGGCCAACGACGAGTACCTGCGGGGCGATTACGACGGCAGCGCAGAAACCTGGCGGCAGGTGCTGAAGCTGAACGCCAATTACAACAGCGCCTTCATCGGCATCGGCCGGACCCTGATGCGGCAGGAGCAGTATGAAGAAGCCATGGACTACTTCAAAATGTCCCATGACCGGGAAAATTACGGCCGGGCCTACCGCTATTACCGCAAGGAGCTGGTGGAGAAAAACATCGGCTGGGTGGTGGCGGCGCTGGCGTGCCTGCTGATTGTGCCGTTGGTTATCCGGAAAGTGAAGAAAACGAAAGCGGAGGTGGAAGCGTATGAACGCAGCAAAATCGCTCGGTAACGTATCCGCCCAGGGCGGAAGCCGGCAAGGCTGGAGCCGCTACAAGGCTTCACTCCGCTATGGCTTGTATGTCATTTTCCATCCCTTTGATGGGTTCTGGGATTTGGTGCATGAAGGCCGCGGGTCTCTTCTGGCGGCCCACACCTTCCTGTTCCTGTTCCTGCTCACCTATGTGCTGCGGCTGATGATAACGAACTTCCAGTTCATCACCGCTCCGCTGCAGTATATCAACATTTACGAGCAGTGCGGCTCCCTCCTTCTGCCCTTCCTGATCCTGTGTCTGAGCAACTGGGCGCTGTCCACGCTGTTTGACGGCAAAGGCCGGTTCAAGGATATTTATATGGCCATGTGCTACGCGCTGGTGCCCTATATCCTGATCCAATTGCCCCTGATCCTCATCAGCCACGTGATCTCCTTTGACGAAGCGGCTTACTATTCCGTGCTGGCCAGCGTATCGGTGATCTGGTGTGTGTTCCTGGCCTTTGTGGGCTTGATGCAGGTGCACGATTATTCGCCGGGAAAAACCTTCCTTTTTCTCATTATCACCGTGTTTGGCGCTTTGGTCATCCTGTTTTTGCTGCTGGTTTTCTTCAGCCTCCTGAGCGACGCGATCGGCTTCTTCGTATCCCTGTATCGCGAAATCGCATTCAGGCTTTACTAAGGAGGGGATAGAGAAATGAACAAGAAATCTTCCATCCTCCGGCGGCTGATTCCCTGGATCATTGTGATACTGCTGTTGGCCGCGCTCATCTACTTCGTGGGCATTCCCCTTTATTCCCAGAAGGACGAGCAGATCGAACGGCTTCCCGTAGTATCCTATTATGACGGGAAGGGCGAAACCATCACCCTGGAAAACGACCAGCTCAAGTTTGAACTGGATACGGGAACGACGCAGTTCAAGCTGACGGAAAAGGGGAACGGCCGGGAATGGCTGTCCAACCCCAAGGATTCGGACAGCGACGCCAAGGCCAAGGGCAGCCAGGCCAACCTGTACGCCCTCCAATCCACCCTGCTGATGACCTATACCGATAAGGATAAGGGCACGGCCAATATCAACTACAACAACTATCAGCGTTCCATCATGAACGGGACCTATACCATCGGCGAAGTGACGGACAATTCCGTGGAAGTCATTTATTCCGTGGGCGATATCAACAAGATTTATCTGATGCCCTACGCCATCACTGAGGAAAGGTATCAGATGTTCACGGAAAAGATGAAGACCGAGCTGGGCATGTCCAAGTCCAAGGTGAACAGCAAGATCGGCAACGTTTACAACATCTATTCCCCCGAAACCCTGGCCGCCAAAACGGACAGCGAACGGGAAGCGATTCTGGCCATGTATCCCTCCGCGGCGGAACAGGCCATCCGCGTGCTGGACACCAGCAAGAAGGCGGACTATCAAACGATTTCCGATTACTTCGTGCAGGTGGGCTACACCCAGGAGGATTTTGACCTGGACCAGCAGCTGATCGCCAACGCCGCCACCACCCAAAAGCCTGTGTTCAATATCACCCTGCGGTATATTCTGGACGGCGGCGACTTCGTGGTGGAAGTGCCTTACGATGAAATCCGCTACCGCAACAGCTTCCCCATCACCTCCCTTACCGTGCTGCCCATGTTCGGCGCGGCCGGGGTGCAGGACGAGGGCTTCATGTTCGTTCCTGAAGGGGGCGGCGCGCTCATCAACCTGAACAACGGCAAGCTTTCCCAGAACAGCTATTACGCCAACATGTACGGCTGGGATTACGCCACCTTCCGCAACGAAGTGGTGAACGAAACCAAGAACACCTTCCCCGTGTTCGGCATGGCCAAGAACGGCGGCTCCTTCATCTGCATCATGGAAGGCGCTTCCTCCTATGGCAGCGTGCAGGCCGATATCAGCATGCGCTACAACAGCTACAACTGGGTCTGCGCCCGCTACACCGTGCTCCATGGCGACCAGTACAACGTATCCAACAAAACGGGCACCCTGGTGTACATGTTTGAAAAGCAGATTCCCTCGGACACCGTGCGGCAGCGCTACCGCTTTGTGGACAGCGCCAGCTATGTGGATATGGCCAAGTCCTACGGCGACTATCTGCGGGATGTGTACCCCGAACTCAGGAACGCCGACGTGAACGCCGATATGCCCGTTTCCGTGGAATTGGTGGGCGCCATCGACAAGACGGTGGTCAAGCTCGGCATGCCGGTGGATTCCGTGGTGGCCACCACCACCTTCTCTCAGGCTACCGATATCATTCGCGACCTGGTGCGGGACAACGTGAAGAATCTGAATGTGCGCATGACCGGCTGGAGCAACGGCGGCGTGAAGCAGAAGGTGCTCACCTCCGTTAAGGTGGTGGGCGAGCTGGGCGGCAGCAAGGGCATGGAACTGCTCATCAACGACGCCAAGAATACCGGCGCTGCCCTGTATTTTGACGGCATCAGCTGCTTTGCCTACAACAGCGGCCTTTTCCAGGGCTTCATCCCCTTCCGGGACGCTGCCCGCTACACAACCCGCGAGCAGGTGTCCATCGTGCCCTATTCTCCCATCACCTACCGGGGAGACGACGATCAGGACAGCTTCTATCTGGTGCAGCCCAAGTACGCCCAGCGCTCCACGGACAACCTCATCAACGCCCTTGCGGAGCGGAAAGCCTACGGCGTCGCCTTCCGCGATATCGGCAACCTGCTCAGCGCGGACTACTATGCCAACGATATGGTGACGCGCGAACAGGTGAAGCAGATGAACATTAATTCCCTCAAGCAGGCCAAGGCGGCGGGGGAGGCCGTGATGATTAAGGAGGGCTATGACTACGCCATGCCGTACGCCGATATCATTACGGATATGGATTTAAACGGCGTGGAATATTCCATCCTGGACGCTTCCGTGCCCTTCTACCAGATCGCCCTGCACGGCGCGGTGAACTACACCGGCAAGCCCATCAACCTGTCCAACGACTGGCAGACGGAATTCCTGCGCTGCGCGGAATATGGCGCCGGCTTGAACTTCACCTTCATGGCCGAAAATACCAAGGTATTGCAGGATACCTTCCATTCCGGTTACTTTGGGGCCAACTACAGCGCCTGGAAGGATGACGCGGTGAAGCTCATTTCCGATTACCAGGCCGCCATGGCGGGCCTCAACGGCCAGCGGATCACAAACCATGAAACGCTGGACACCGGAGTGACCGCCACCACCTACGAAGGCGGCGCAAAGGTGTACGTCAACTACGGCATGGAGGATTACCAGGCAGGGCCGGTTCTCATTCCCGCCCGCGGCTACGTTGTTGAAGGGGGTGAACAGGAATGAGCAGAAAGAATAAAAAATACGACCGGGAACGCTGGGGGCTGAAAGAGTCCATCTGCACCTTCATTCCCGGCACCAAGGATTTTGGCACCATGCGTTCCCGGCAGGCCCGCCAGGGCGTGGCCTTCATCCTGCCCTTCATCATCGGCTTTATCTTCTTCATGCTAACCCCCATGCTGAACTCCATCCGGATGAGCTTCAGCACCGTGGTGCAAAACCCCGGCCAGGGCTACAGCTACACCTTCATCGCGTTTCGGAACTACCAGAACGCCCTGGGCGTGGACCCCGGATTCAATAAGTACTTGGTGGAAGAAATCAGCCGTATGGGCGTGAACGCCATCGCCACCATCGTCATGTCCTTCGTCGTCGCCGTGATCCTGAACCAGAACTTCAAGGGCAGAACCTTGGCCCGCGCCATCTTCTTCCTGCCCGTGATTCTGTCCTCCGGCGTGCTGGCCGGCATCGAAAGCCAGAACGAATTCTACGACATGATGGCCGGCATGGCGGAAGCCGTGGGCAAATCCTCCGGCGTGAACATTTCCGCCGCCCTGCAGGACCTGCTTTCCGTGTCCGGCATCGGCAGCGGGGTATTCACCGTGCTGTTTGACATGATTGACGCCATCTACGATATCGTTATGGCCAGCGGCATCCAGATCATCGTGTTCCTCTCCGGCCTGCAGGCCATTTCCCCGTCCCTGTATGAAGCGGCGGACGTGGAAGGCTGCACCGCCTGGGAAGCGTTCTGGAAAATCACCTTCCCCATGGTCAGCCCGCTGCTGCTGGTGAACACCATCTACACCATCATCGACTTCTTCATGAAGAACGATAACCGGGTGATGGAGCGCATCAACACGGTCATGTACAGCCAGTTCGATTTCGGCATGGCCTCGGCCATGAGCTGGATTTACTTCGGCGTGGCCATTCTCTTCATCGGTATCAGCGCCATTATCATCAACAGGGGGGTGCATTACTATGAAGACTGACGCTTCCGCCGTCAAGCACGTCTCCAAGCGGGATACCAAATACGTGGTCAAATCCAAAATCAAGAAGTACGGCATTTCCATTGCCCGCGGCCTGCTGCTCTTTGGGCTGTGCTTCATGATTATCCAGCCCCTCATCATCCGCTTTTCCACCAGCCTCATGGTGGAAAGCGACCTGTACGATTCCACCATCGTGCTGCTGCCCCGCCATGTGACATTGGATAACTACAAGATCGTGGCGGACCTGACCAATCTGCCCCGGTCCATCCTCAACACGCTGTGGACGTCGCTGCTGGTGTCGGTGTGCCAGGTGATTGCGTGCACCCTGGTGGGCTACGGCTTTGCCCGCTACAGCTTCCCGCTGAAAAAGTTCTGGTTCGCCTGCGTGGTGCTGCTCATCATCGTGCCGCCCCAGACCATCCAGACCTCTCTGTATGTGCAGTTCGCGTCCTTTGACCTGTTCGGCCTCATCCCGGCCCTGGGGGGCAAGCCGCTGAACCTGCGCACGTCCATCGTTCCCTATGTGCTCATGAGCCTTACCTGCATGGGCCTTAAGGACGGGCTGTATATTTACATGCTGCGCCAGTACTTCAAGGGCATTCCCAAGTCCCTGGAGGAGGCGGCCTATGTGGATGGGTGCAGCACCATGCACACCTTCCTCAAAATCATGCTGCCTGACGCCCTGCCCACCATCGCCAGCTGCTTCCTGTTCTCCTTCGTCTGGCAGTGGACGGACTTGTTCTACAGCCGCAACTTCCTGTCCAGCTATTCTATTTACTCCGTGCAATTGTCCTCCATCGTGTCCCGCATGAGCCGGTATTTCGCGCAGGGGTCCGATGTGGCCGTGGTGGTGCCCAACGCCCGGCAGCAGCAGCTCATCTTCGTGGGCGTGCTCATCTGCTCGGTGCCGCTGATTATCCTGTACATCTTCACCCAGCGCACCTTCGTGGAAAGCATCGCCATGAGCGGCTCCAAGGAATAATCTTATGGTGCAAAATGCGCAACAAATGAGAGTATTATGCACAAAATTTGCTTGCAATTCTGTATCATTTGGTTTATACTTATCCTATTAAAACCTGTGCGTTGTTTAAACGCATAGAAATATTACAAGGAGGTTTTTTTCTATGAAGAAACTGGTTGCTCTGCTGCTTGCTGCGATCATGCTGTGCGCGTGCTGTGCCGCGCTGGCTGAAACGCCCGAAGGGTATCCCGCCGTGGTCGAAGGCATCGACTTTGGCGGCGCCGAAGTGCTGGTGCTGGACTATTGGTCTGGCGAAGGCCTGCGCGTTGAAAACCCCACCGAAGAACAGGCTGCTACGTATGCTTATCGCGACTGGATCAATGAAACCTACAACGTGAACATTCATCAGAAGCAGGGCGGCGACTGGGGCACCTGCGCTGAAGAAATGATCAACTTCACCGGCACTCCCGATGGCAGCCTGCGGCTGTACATCATCGAGCCCGGCAAGGTCGGCTCCCTGGTGGCCAACGGCGTCGCCGCTCCCATCAACGACAAGTATGTGGACCTGAACGCTGAAAAGTGGAACGCTGCTGAAAAGGAATTCATGACCGTGGGCGGCAAGCTCTACGGCCTGTATGCGGGCAACAGCGAACCCCGCGGCTGCCTGTACTTCAACAAGCGCGTGCTGGAAGAAGCGGACATCGAATGGGAATCCATCTATGACATGCAGGCTGAAGGCAAGTGGACTTGGGCTGCCTTTGAAGAACTGCTGGCTAAGATCACCCGCGACACCGACAACGACGGCGTGAACGACATCTACGGCCTCATCGGCTCCGGCGACGACGCTTACGTGCTGTCCGTGTTCTCCAATGGCGGCTGCTTCTTCGACTTTGACGACGAAGGCAAGATCTATCCCGCCATGGGCTCCTCCGAAACCATGGAAGCTCTGTCCTGGTTCAAGGATGTGCAGAGCAAGTATTGGGCTCCCACTCCCGACGGCGCTAACTGGGACTGGTACAAGGATGCTTGGAAGCAGGGCTACTGCGGCTTCTATGTATACCAGACCTACGGCGGCTTCAACGACAACTCCGAAATGGCCGATATGACCGACGACTGGGGCTGCGTTGCTTGGCCTGTGCCCCATGAAGGCGACACCTACATCAACGTTATCAGCGACAACATCACCATGATCCCCGCTTGCTACGATGAAGAAACCATCGCCAAGCTGACCTTCATCTATGACCTGTGGTCCAACCCCACTCCCGGCTACGACGATGAAGACAGCTGGATCGGCAACAAGTACAACTACACCGATGACCGCGCTGTGGACGAGACCTACGCCATGCTGCGTCAGCCCGAACATTGCCGTCTGAACAAGGTCACCTACCTGGGCACCCAGAACGCCGTGCTGGGCCGCGAAGGCGGCGGCGACGGCTCCCTGCTGTGGGAACTGGGCAGCCATACTCCTGCCGAACTGATCGAAGCCGGCATGCCCGTGTGGCAGGGCCAGTGCGACACCTTCAACGCCAAATAATTTGGAATCGTTGAATATCGCATTTCGGTGAATCCTTGGGCCGCCGCGTGAAAACGCGGCGGCCTTTGCGCACCGGCAAAGCCGATGCGCTGCCATGGAAAGTCTGCGAGCAGGCTTTCCATGGGAACATCAATTTGCTGTAAAAATGGCGCTTCCGGGCATTTTGCCTGGAAGCGCTCATTTTACGGCCGCAAATTGATAGAGGAAGCAACAT
>CAMOHY010000002.1 GCA_946615495.1 uncultured Clostridia bacterium | reverse complement strand
TCAGAAAAACGGGAGCTTCTTGGCCATACCAATCACCTTTTGTATGTGTGCCGGAAACTGGGATAAAATGAAATCTGTTTGACAAACAGGTTCCTTTGCTGAGGAGGAAAACAACGCCATGGTTTATTATGAAGATGAGAATCTAATCATCCGTAATATGGAAGATGCGGATGCCCAGGTATTTACAGATGAATTTACAGCCCAGGGATGGCATCCTGAAATTTCTGGATATAGGACGAGGCTGAAAGATCAGACTGAGGGCAAATGCGTTGCCCTGACTGCTGTATTCCAGGGATGCCTTGCGGGGTATGTATATGTGTATCTGCATGCGAATGACGGCCCGTTCAAGGAGAAGGGCTGGCCAATCATCGTTGATTTTAACGTGTTGAAAAAATATCAGAGAAGAGGTATAGGAAACAGATTGATGGATGTGGCGGAGCAGATCGCAAGTCAGTATGCGGATACTGTCTGCCTTGGCGTTGGACTGTGTGACAGCTATGGCGCTGCGCAGCGGATGTACGTCAAACGAGGATATATTCCGGACGGTTCCGGCGTCTGGTATCAAGGCAAGCAATGTGTCCAATACGAAACGGTTTGCACCGTTGATGACGATCTGATCCTGTTCTTTTCCAAAAAGCTGTATAGGTGATCCCCTCTCTGTGCCTGAATGGAACTGTTTTCTATCGAATGGACGATGAATGTGAGGTTGCTCTGTATGCCGAAAATCATCTTTATTTCCGGCCCGTGCGGCAGTGGAAAATCCACACTTGCGGATGCTTATGCCAGATATCTTGTTGAGCAGGATCACAAAACAGTTTATGTCATCCACGGGGACGATTTCCACAGAGGTTTCGTGGAACCCGAAGAGAAAGGGGACTTCTTTGTGGACGGACAGGCTTCTAATCAGGTTCTGTGGGATGATATTCTGCGGTTCAACTGGGACTGCATCATTGCCACAGCCCAGAGAGCGCTTCAGGATCATCTGGATGTCGTGATCGACTATGTGATCGAAGACGAGCTTGTCCGCGTCAGGGAACTGGCAGAAAAAAATCAGGCGTCTCTGTATTATATCGTGCTGACAGCCGACGCAGATGAAATAGAACAACGCATACGAAAACGCGGCGATGTTGATATGATCGGCAGGGCGCTGTTCCTGAAAAAGAAACTGGAAGCTATGCCGGAAAATCAAGGCCATATATACAACAACACCGGAAAGAAGGCAGAAGATGCCATTCGGGAAATCATGTTGGAGCAATACGTGGTTCTATATGATTGATTCTCCCAGAAATTCTTTTTTTATTCGGTAACAGTATTAGTATGGGCAGCCTTGGTATTAGCCTTTCCAGGACAGCGCCAGCAGCCGGACGCGGGTCTCTTCCGTTTTTTCTTCGCAGCCGGGCAGCACCTGATCCTTTTGGCCGTATTTGCCGCAGGAATCCAGGGTGGAAAGGCAGGGAATATGCTGCTTGGTGAGCAGGCGCAGCCGGGCGATTTCATTCACGCTGGCGTTAAAGGCCTGCTTTTTTTCTGCGCCGTTCAGGGTCAAAACCGTGCGGCAGGCCGCGGCGTCGAAGGCAATGTCCAGATGGATCACTTCGCCGGAACGCCAGGGAAGCCAGGGGTCGATGCGGCCGTCATTGCGCAGGTACACTTTGCCGTCCGGCCGGAAAATGAGCTGAATGGGGGTGCGGCCCGCGTCGTCCTGCATTTCCAGAGTCACGCTGCCGCATTCCGCCACTGCGTCCACCGACAGGGCGGCGTGTACGCTGCCGCTTTCGGCCTGGCCCACGCCCACTTCGACGGCGGCCCGGTCGTAGGGGTCCCGGTCCCGGAGCGTTACGGCGCCGTTTTCCATCGTCACCGGGGCCCAGGCGGGAGAATAAACGCCCAGCGCGGCGGGGAAGGAGCCGGAGGACAAATCCAGGCTGCCCTCCCGCGAGCCCTCGGCACTCAGCGGCACCGGGATGCGGCTGACCCAAATATCCTCTTTGTTGTTGCTGTAGGCCAGCCATACGTCGCCATCCGGCGTTTGGGGGTTGCACTCGGCAATGCCGCGCATGTACTGCGGGCCCAGGTTTTTATCGATGCCGCCGTAACGCTGGGGGCTCATATCGCCGGTGACGGCGGACAAATGGGAGAAGGTATGCCCGTCCTCCCCGGTAACGGCGGCGATGGGCCAGCGGTGCTGGCCGTCGGTGGTGGGGTTGTACATCAGGGTAAAGCGCCCGTCGGAGGTGCGCTGGCCCCACACCTTGCCCGTCATGGTGTGAATGGAGGGCTGGGGGGCGGGGTCGGTCCAGGTTTTGCCCCCGTCGTGGGACAGGGAGGCCAGGCTTCGCTTGTAAACGCCCACCATGTGCTGCCCCTCCACCGTGTAAAAGCAGAAGGCCTGGGCGCCGGGCCGGGGAAACAGCTTTTTGTCAAACCGCTGCTCTTCGTACATTTGGCGCATGGCCGCGCCGTTTGAAAGCAGCTCCCGGCAGGCGTCCACGAAGGCGCCGTCCGGACTTTTTTCATAGGGCGGGAAAGCGTCCACGTTTTTTTCCGTAAAGCCGGCGGGCTCATTATAGAGCAGGAAATAGATATCGCCCAGGCTGCCATCCGGGAAAATGCGGCGCGCTGCCCGGCCGACGCCCCAGCCGTCGCAGGGCGCGCTCTGATGCCGGTCGTGCACCAGGCCGTAAAAGGACAGGGTGAGCAGCACGCCGTTTCGCCCCATGTAAAAGCCCATTCGCTGATGGGGCACGGTGAGCATCCGGGGCAGAAGCTGGGGCGTGCGGGGGCCAAGATAAGGCGCGGTGTCGATTTCGATTTCCGGGAACAGCACGCGGGGACGGGACCAATGCGCTCCGTCCTCGCTGTCGCACAGCAGGGTGTGGCCCGGCGTTTCATGCTCGCTCACCGGATTGGAAAGGAATTGGCAGTAAAAGCGGCCGAAGGCGTGGCACAGCATGGCGGCGTGGTTATAGGTCCAGCCAAAGCCCTCGGCGTCCTCCGGCATTTTCCGGTTGGCCCGCATAATTTGGAAGCTTTTTACGCCGCACAGATGGGGCAGCGCGCCGTCCTGAAAGCGAATGTCCGCCCGGCGGCGGTCGGTGACGCGAATGATTTCTTCCATGCTTCATTTCTCCCTTTGCATGAGGCGGATGGGGCCGGTAAGGCCCGTGGGCGGCAGCCAGCCGTGAACGGACAAGGGGTCCCGCCAGCGGAAAACAGGGGCGTTGGTGCATTCGATGCGGAGCAGATGCCGCCCCGCGGGAATGGTTACGGGAAAACGGTAGGGCGGGGATACGCGCACGCCCGCTTCCCTTCCATCCACCCACAGGCGCACCGCGCCGTACATGGGATCAAGCAACAGCCCCTCCGCCGCGGGCAGGTCCGCCTCCGCTTCATACCGGGCAGTGCCGGAAAACCGGGGCCAGCGGGAGGTTAAATCAAAGGGCGCGTCCGTTTCAAAGGCGGCCATGGCGCTGTCCTGAGGGAAGGAAACGCGCCAGCGGGGGGACAGGGCTTCGCCCGGCTTGAGCGCGGCCTTGGGCCGGGCGGCGGGCCAGGAAGCGTTGGGGGAGGAGAAAATTAGCAATTGCCCAGGGTCCAGGGTCAGGGTGAGGGCAAAGCCCTCCGCCGTTTCTTTTCCCTCCGGCAGGAAGCAGTCGCCGGCCTCCGGATCGTAAAGCACAGGGGAGGAAACGCCCCGCACCAGGCCGGAAAAGGAGAGCGTTTCCCGGTCGCTTTCGTTAAAAAACAGCACCAGCCTGCCCTTTGGCCCATCGTAGGGATAGGCGTGGATGAGCGGCGCGTCCGAAAACGGCGAAACCGCCGGGGACACGATAGAAGCGCACCAGGCGGCGGCGCCGGACAGCGGCACCACCTCATATTCCTGGGGCGGCACGCCTTCCCGGTCGCAGTAGCCGGAGGGAAGGGCGTCCACAAAGGCCACGCGGCAGCCCCCGGCGCGAAGCGCCGAAAGCTTTTCAAACAGCTTTTCGGGCCACCGGGGGGAGGCGGGAATGAGCAGGGCCTCATAGCGCCCCGGCGCCAGCAGGTCAATGGGCGCCACTTCGCATTCCATCTGCTTTTCGTTCAAGGCGCGCACGATGCGCTGGGTCTTCATTACGCCGCTGCCGCTGCCCCATTCGCCCTCGGCGTAGTACAGCACGCCCACGGGGGCTGCGTGGCTTCCGCCGTCAATGAGGGCCGCCGTGCGCTCCATTTGCCCAAACAGCCGGGCGATAAAGAACGCCAGCGGATGAATATCCCCAAAGTGAGGGGGCGAATCCGGGTCCGGGGCGGGCTTTAAGGAAAAGGCGTGGGGCGTAAAGTAGTTGATGCCCCTGGATAAAAGCAGATGGGCCAGATACCGCATTTCGCCCACGTCCTCCTGCCAGCCGTAGGCCCCGAAGATTTCGCACAGGGCGCGGCCGCGCTTGTTGGGGTCCAGGGCGGCGGCGGACAGGGTCATCTGCGGCAGCATGAAGCGGAAAAAATCGTCCTCCGCCTCAAAATCCTGGGAGTGCCAGGCGTGGTGCCCGCCGTAAAATTCCGGTTTAAGCTCATGGAGCACAAAGTCCATGCCCGCCATGGTCTGCCCGCTGATGGCGCGGAAAAAGTGGCCCGCGCCTTGGCCCAGGCGGCTGTGGGCGTTGTTCTGCTCAATTACATGGCCAATGTATTCCAGGCCCCGCTCCCGGCACCAGGCGCCGATGGGCTGGGAATAATTTTTGCCGTACAGCTCGCTCACTGTGTCCATGAGGGCGTAGCGGACGCGGTGCGTTTCCCGCCCAATATCGTACCATAAGCCGGGCAGGAGGGCGCGGGCGTTTTGCCCCAGCCTTTGCGACAGAATTTCCGGCATATCCAGCCGCCAGGGAATGGGCAATTGGGGAAATTCGCCCAGCACGGCGTGGGAGCCCCGGCCCGCCCGCAGGGCAGGCTCATCGGAGAAAAAGCCCAAAAACGTATTGCCCGCCTCGGCCCCGAAAAACTCCGCGTGGGGCTGGTACACCGTTTCAATCATCAGGCGGCCCGCGTCGGGCAGAAGAGGATTTAAAAACTGCTGGGGCGGGTTGCGCTCGCTGACGTATTCCGCCGTGAGCAGGAAAACGCGCCAATCGCCCTCCGGCACATCCCAGGCAAGCAGGCCGTCCCGCACCCGGTCCGTCAGGTCCGTCAAATCGGAAACGGCAAAGCCGCCCAGGTCCACAAAGCTTTCCACCCGGTTGCCGCTTGTAAGCTTGCGCCCGGCCACCACCGCCACCGGCATGGCCTTCATCCCATCGGGCCACGCCAGCAGCCGCCCGCCCTTCCGGGGGCCCTTCACGTCCACATGGGTTTCCTTCATCATCATCCGCTGCCAGGGCGTGCCGGCGGCCACGCCGTTGGCGGTGCCGGAGGGAAAATGCACGTCGTCCAGCAGATAAAATTTCATGCCCCATTCCTTGCAGGCGTCCAGCAGCACGCCCATTTCATGCCACCAGGAGGGCCCCAGAAAATCCGGATGGGTGCGGGATTCGGCGCACAGCGCGCCGCAGCCGGACTGGGCAATTTCCCTTACGCCCCGGCGCAGCGTTTCATCATCCTCCCCGTGCAGCCACAGGAAGGGCAGCAGATGACGGTTTTCACCCATAAACGCGTTACCTCCGTTTCCTTGAAATGGGAGACGGCTTTGCCATCGAAAGGCTGCTTTCAGGCTTTCGATGGCAAAGCCGGTCCTGCGGATTGTTGATGAAAGGGCTGCGGCCTTTTCATACTTTCCTGGGGTTTGCCGACAGTCGGGCGGCTCTGCGAAAGCAGAGCCGCCCCCTCATATATTCTGCGAGGCTTACTTGCCCAGGGCAGCGTTCCAGGCAGCGTTGTAGATTTCTTCCATTTCGGTGGCGCCGGCGGCCTTGGCGGCCTCGATCACCTTATCGTAATTTTCCAGGGGCTCTTCACCGGTGATGTACTTGTCCACTTCCTGGTAGACCAGGTTTTCAACGGCGAGCAGCAGTTCGTTGTAGCGTTCGGTCTGCTCTTCGGTGAGGGGCGGGGTGATAACGGGCTCGCGGGTGCCGGGCATGGTGGCGATACCGGCCACCATTTCGCGGTAGGCGGCCTGGGCTTCCTCATCGCCCATCAGGTAGATTTCCATCTGGTACTGGCAGCCGGCGTCCACATAGGGGGATACGTCGTTGAGGCCTACGCCCAGCGCGGTCTGGATATCATAGGAAGCGTTGGCGGCGTTGGCGGCGTACTGCTCCAGCAGTTCGGGCTTCACGATGGGATTGCCGTCCACGAGGTCGTAGGACACGCCTTCCTTGCCGTAGCCGTTGGTCAGGGCGCCTTCGTCGGAATAGCACCAATCCAGGAACTTGAGGCACAGGTCGATCTTGTCGCTGGAGGTGGCGATGACCCAGTTCTGGTCGGTCCAGTTCTTATCGTAGAATTCAATGCGCTGTTCGCCCAGGGCGTTGACGGGAACGGGGATCACTTCCAGCTTGAAGGAGGGATCAACGGCGGCCAGGGCGGCGTTGTAATTGCGCACCACGCCATCGTTGTCAATGGTAGCCATGGCGGTGCCGTTGGACAGCTTTTCAGCCCACTGATCCTTGGAGTTGGTGGCGTAGTCGGCGTCCAGCAGGCCTTCGGAATAGAGCTTGTTCAGGTATTCCAGCACCAGCTTGAAGTTTTCGCTGGCGGGGCCGTAAACCCACTTGCCGCCCTGATCGGCGTCATAGTACATGGCGGAGCCGGCGCCCAGAGGATACGCCACGCGGTCCATGAACTTGCGGGTCCCGCTGCGGCAGGTCAGGCCCACCATGTCGGGCTCGTTTTCCTTGATAGTCTTCATGGCCTGATACAAATCCTCAAAGGTGGCGGGCACTTCCAGGCCGTACTTTGCCAGCAGGTCCGTGCGGAAGTTCAGCAGGCTGCCGGAGCGGCGCAGGTCGGGGTTATCCCGCTGCAGGGTGGGAGCGCTGTAGAAATCGCCGTCCACGGTGAGCATGCCCAGGCTTTCGTTGGCGTCCAGCAGGGCAAAGAGGTGGGGCAATTCGTCCCGATGCTCGGACAGGTTGACGAACATATCGTCGCGGGCATAGGTGCGCACGTCGGAGGTGCTCACCAGCATGATGTCCGGCATATCGTCGGAGGCGATGCGGGTGCTCTTCTGGTCGTTGTAGCTGGCGGCGGGAGGCGCTTCCACAACCAGCTTCACATTGAGCAATTCTTCAATGGTCTGCAATTTCAGGGTATCGGTTTTGATGGGCTGCATGGCGTTTTCGCCGCGCATGATGGTGATTTCCGTCAGCGTATCGCACAGCCAGGTGGAGGGATTCTCCGCCAGCGCAGTGGGAAGCGCCGCAAGCAGCATGCACAGCACAAGCAGCATAGACAAGGCCTTTTTCATGGGGGTTCCTCCTTTTTGTTATCATTTATCCGCGCCTTGACGCGGAAAAATACAGGATGGGAAGCGGGGCTTTATCCCTTGACCGAGCCGATCATGACCCCGGTGACGAAATAGCGCTGCACGAAGGGATACACGATGAGGATGGGCAGGGTGGATACCACGATGGTGGCGGACCGCATGGTCCTTTCCGTGACGGCGAAGGCTTCGCCGGTGCCCGTGGCCTGCACCAAATCCTCGTTGGCCACGCCCGCCACCAGCAGGTTGCGCAGGTGAATCTGGAGCGGATAAAGGGATTTGGTGCGGATGTACATCATGGCGTCAAAGTAGGAATTCCAATGGCTCACCGCGTAAAAGAGCACCATGGTGGACAGGGTGGCTTTGCTCAGGGGAATGACGATGCTGAATAGGATTTTCAGGTCGTTGGCGCCGTCCAGCTGGGCCGATTCGATGAGCGATTCGGGAATGGAGGCAAAGGCGGTGCGGATGATAATCATATTATAGGTGGAAATGGCGGCGGGCAGGATCAGGGCCCAGATGGTATCCATCATGCCAAACTGCTTCACCGTCAGGTACATGGGCACCATGCCGCCGGAAAAGAACAGCGTGACCGTTACCATGGCGGTAAAAAGCTTGCGGGCGCAGAAGGTGCGCCGGGTGAGGGGATAAGCGCACAGGCAGCTCATCACCATGTTCACCAGCGTGCCCGCCACCGTGTAAAACACGGAATTGCGCATATAGATCATGATGTCGCCCTTGAAAATCTGCTTATAGGTGGCCAGGGTGGCGTTTACGGGGCGCCAGCGCACCACGCCGCGCATCACGTCCATGCCGTTGCTCAGCGAGGTGATAACCGTCAGATACAAGGGATACAGGGTAACGAGCATGAGCAGGAACAATACGGAGTAATTCACCGCCTGGAAAAGCGTTCTGGCGATTCCGCCCTCCCGAATGGCGGTTGGGCGGGACGAAGGGCGCTTCTGGGGAAGAGCTGTCATTTTGTTCATCCTCCTCTCACCACAGCGACGTTTCGGTGGCCCGCTTGGAAATGGCGTTGGTAATGAGCACAAAGAAGAGAGAAACCAGGGACTGGAACAGGTTCACGCCCGTGGCGTAGCTGAAATCGGAATTGATGATGCCGCGCTGGTAAACGTAGGTGGAAATCACATCCGCCACCTGCTGGTTGCCGCCGTTCATCATCAGCCAGATTTTCTGGAAGGATACGCTCATGATGCGGCCCATGGCCAGGATGAGCATGATGACGATGGTGGGCAGAATGCCGGGCAGGGTGATATGCAGCGTTTGCTTCCAGCGCCCGGCGCCGTCGATGCGGGCGGCCTCGTACAATTCCATATCCAGGCTGGACAGGGCGGCCAGGAAGATGATGGAATCCCAGCCCACGCCCTGCCACAGGTTGGAGCCGATATACAGCGGGCGGAACCACTTGGCCGAGGTGAGGAAGGGAATCTTGTCCCCGCCCATGGAGGTGATAAGGGTGTTCACCAGGCCGGTGGAATTGAACAGGTCGTTGAGCATGCCCACGATAACCACCGCGGAGAGAAAATGGGGCAGGTACGTGATGGTCTGCACGCTTTTTTTGTACCATTTGCTGCCCACCTCGTTGAGCAGCAGCGCCAGGATGATGGGCGCGGGGAAGGTGATGGCCAGGTTGAGCAGGTTCAGGATGATGGTGTTAAAGAATACCCGCCAGAAATATTGGTCACGAATAATCATGTTGATATATTTCATGCCGTTCTGGCTGGCCCAGGGGCTGCCGATGATGCCCAGCTTGGGCTTAAAATTCTTGAACGCCAGCACCACGCCGTACATGGGATAATAGCAGAACAAAAGGTAGTAGGCTGTGGGCAGCAGCATGATGAGAAACAGCCACTTGTCCCGCCGGATGGCCCGAACGATGCGTTCGCCCAGCGAGCCTCTTTTCACAGCGGCTTTCTTGACCGTGGACATAGCTTTTCTCCTCTCCTTGCGTCCTGTCACCATTCAAATTCCCAATAGGCGATGTTTTTCCGCTTCCAGGTATAGGTAAGGAATATCTTCCCGCCGCGGGACACGATAGCGGGATAGGAAAATTCGCCCGGCTCCGTTTCCAGGTCGCACAGCTTTTCCCAGGCGCGCCCATTGTCCCGCGACGCGGCCAGAGAAATGGGCGAACGCAGGCCGAAGCTTTGGCCGATGGGGTTGTAGGCCAGCAGCAGGGTGCCGTCCTCCAGGCGCGTTAAATCGATGCCGCTGTTATTATTGGGCACCTGGATGGGGTAGGCTTCGCACCAAGTGTCCCCTTGGTCGGCGGAATCGGTGCGGTAAATGAAGCCTTCGCCGCTGCGCAGCAGGGCGTGCACCCCTTCCTCATCCTCCCACAGCGTGGGCTGAATCACGCCCCGGCCATGGCGGTATTCGGGGGGAAGCTGGCTGCGGTCCATGGGCGCGCCTGCTTGCTTAGCCTGGAGCATTTTTTCCTGCCAGTATTTCAGGCCTTCGTCCAAATGATGGGTGCCCTGGGCCTCGATGATGTTGGAGCGCTTCCAGGTCCTGCCGCCGTCGTCGGAAATATCCATAAAGCACACCCACAGCCCCCGCTCAATGGAGGCGGGAGCGAGGATGCGGCCATTCTTTAATTGGATAGGCTTATTGCGCACGGGGCCCCGGCCGCCGCTCACATCGCCGGGAACCAGCTCCGCGGTGGGCGTCCAGGTTCTGCCCAGGTCGTCAGATTCCCGCGTGTAGGTGCGCCAATCCCGGATTTCCCGGCCCACCTTGTAGAAAAGCTGGATGCGGCCGCCGGCGTGCTGATAAAGGACGGGGTTCCAATGGGGCTCCAGGGTGGAGGCCATGAGCCGGGGCGCGCCAAAGCCCTTTTCGTCCTTTTCCGCCAAATAAATGCTCACATCGTCGTTGTGTTCGTGGCTGCCGCCAAACCAGGCCACCAGCACATGGCCGTTTTCCAGCGGCAGCACGGTGGAGGCGTGGCAGGCCACGGTGATTTCCTGGTCCATAATCAGGCGGTGAGATTTCAATGCAAGCATAACAGCCGCTCCTTTTTCAACAAGAATGAAGATTCGGGTTGCTTCTATATGTTAGTAAAGAATCGTTTTGCAGCGACGGCCAATCAATCGTTCAGTATAAATGAACGACGTTCATCGCAATTATTGTATCATGGATGGGATAGATTTGTCAATACCGGCAAAAAATTTTGCAAAAAAATAAATGAAATCCTATTGACAGACGATGAAGAATGGCATATTATAAAATGTGTTCAGTATTACGGAACGGTTTTCAAAAATTTTGATATCCCGGAAGGAGATATGCTCCATGTCCACCCACAGCGAAAAAGGGCTTTGGCCCGTGATGCTTACTCCCTTCACCCAGGAGGGAGAAATCGATTATCCTTCTTTGGAAAGGCTGATCGCCTGGTATGAGGAAAACGGGGCGGAGGGGCTTTTTGCCGCCTGCCAATCCAGCGAAATTTTTTTCCTGAGCCTCAAGGAGCGGGTGGAGCTGGTGCGGTTCGTAAAAAGCCATGCCCATGTGCCGGTGATCGCTTCCGGCCATACGGCCTGGGGCGCGGAGGACCAGATTGCGGAGCTGAAGGAGATCGCCTCCGCCGGGCCGGACGCCCTGATCCTGATTACCAACCGCCTGGTGCCTGCCGGGCGGCAGCAGGCTTCCATGCTGCCCATGGTGCGGCGCATTCTGGAGGCGGCGCCCCAGGATATGCCCCTGGGCTTTTATGAATGCCCCTATCCCTTCAAGCGGCTTATAACCTTGGAGGAGCTGGAATGGTGCGCCGGAACAGGGCGCTTCGCCTTCATGAAGGACACTTGCTGCGATATCGAGCTTATTCAAAAGCGGCTGGACGTGCTCCGCGGCACCTCCTTCCGCCTGTACAACGCCAACACCACCACCCTCCTTTCCTCCCTGCGGGCGGGGGCGGCGGGCTTTTCCGGCGTGATGATGAATTTTCATATGGACCTGTACCGCGCTCTTACGGCCTGCTGGGATACCGATTCCCAAAAGGCGGAAACCCTCCAGGGCTTTTTGACGGCGTTTTCCCAGATTGAGCGGCAGTATTACCCCGCCAACGCCAAGTATCATCAGTGGCAGATCGAAAAGAACTTTACCAGCCCGTTCACCCGCGTGTCGCCCGCCGAAGGGCTTACGCCCACCTTCCAGGAGGAGGTGCGCCAGATGCAGCGGGCGGCGGATTTCCTGCGCGAAACGCTGCTGAAATAATGGCCGCCAAACGCGCGGGCAGAGGAGGGAAAGCCCATGACGGAAAACAGCACAGTAAAATCTCTGGCCAAGGCGCTTTCCGTGCTGGAATGCTTTTCCGTGGATAAGCCCGAACTGGGCATTTCTGAAATATCCCGGATGCTGGGCCTTCAAAAAAGCACGGTGTACAACATCCTGAGCACCTTCCAAAGATGCGGGTATCTCATCAAAAATCCGGAAAACAGCAAGTACGCCCTGGGGCTCAAGGTGCTGCACCTGGCCTACATCGTGTCCAGCCACCATGGGCTGCGGGATATGTTCCTGCCCTATCTCACCCGCATCGCCCGCGAAACCAAGGAGGTGTGCTATTTCGGCATCCTGGATGAGCGGGAGGTGCTGTATATCGAGGCTGCCTACCCCTCCATGCAGCAGCAGACCCGCAATATTTTGGGCGAGCGGGCCCCCTTGTACTGCACGGGCCTGGGCAAAGCCATGCTGGCCCACCTGCCGCCGGAAGAAATGGAGGCCGTGCTGGCCGCGCCCAAGCGGGCCTTTACCGGCTGCACCCTCACCGACGCCGCCGCCCTGCGCCAGCAGATGGAGGAGGTGCGCCAGAACGGCTATGCCGTGGACAACATGGAGCATGAATTCGGCATCCGCTGCGTGGCGGTGCCCGTGTTCAGCACCAGCGGCCAGGTCATCGCCGCGGTCAGCGTGTCCGGTCCCTCCCCCCGGTTCGACCCGGAAACCATCATCCGCGACGCGCGTTTGATCGCGGATATTTTGCAGCCGCTGCAGTATCAGTTAAATTAATCCTGAAAATAATACCGTCCCGCCTGCCGCGCATTTGAACGATGAGCGCTGATGGAATGGAGCGGCATGAAAAAGGCTGCATCTTCAAATGGTAAAACGTCCCGTCTATCCAGCACACACATAAGATACATTTTAACCGCCGCACAAATGTGGATATCAACAACCGGCTGGTGTGTTATGACGTCAAGGAATTGGGCAAGCAGCTCAAAAAGTCAGGGATGCTGATCGTGCAGGATCAGGTGTGGGGCCGCGCTAACGGGTAACGGGCACGGTGCTGTGCTGCATGCTGCTGGGGCATCTTTTTTCCAAGGAGGAAATGCCCCGCCGGAAATTCCTGTACCGCATGCTGATTATTACCGGCTATGTGGCGGGCGGCATGATTCCCACGCACCTGATTTTCCGGTTCTACGGGCTGCTGAATAACTTCCTGGTGTATATCCTGCCCTCCCTGATTTCCTCTTATTACGTGATTCTGATTAAAACCTTCGTGGAGCAGAAGACCCCCGGAGGTGGAGGAAAGCGCCATGACCGGCGCTGTCAAGGGATAAAAAGATTCCAAAAAACGATCGATAGGGGAGGAAAGCGCATGAGCCGAAAGATCATGATTACCGCCCACTCCGGCTGCGAAGGTACGCCGGATAACTCCATCGCGTCCATCGAAACGGGCGTTGCCCTGGGGGCGGACTGCGTGGAAATCGATATTCGTATGGACGCGCAGGGCAGATTGTGGCTTACCCACGATCTGCCGGCGCTTTTTTCCGGCTTGACGCCGGTGGAGGACGCGTTTGGGCTGATTCAAAAGAGCGGCATTGCCGTCAACTGCGATTTGAAGGAATACGGGGCCCTGCTGCCCACGCTGAAGCTGGCGGAAAAATGCGGTATTGGGCCGGACCAGCTGATTTTTTCCGGCTCGGTGGATACGGCTTTGCTGGCGGAAAAACCGGAAATTGCCCGCCGCAGCCGTATTTTTCTGAATTCGGAGGAATTGGTGCGGGATTTGTCGAAAAAAGAGCCGCCGGATCGATGGAGCCAAACCGCCTTTTTGCTGGCAAACGCGGACGCGGTCTCAGCCCGCCTTCGCGGGCTGGGAGCGGAAGCGCTGAACGCCCCGTATAAATATATGCCGGATGAATTGATTGAAAAAATGCGCGAGCGGAAGGCGGCCCTGTCCCTGTGGACGCTCAACGAGGAAGCGCCGCTCAAGGAATTCATGGCAAAGGACCTTTTGAATATCACCACCCGCAGCGCGTCCCTGGCGCTTGGAATCCGAAAGGCAATGGGCCGGGAATGAAATGTTTCAATATGGAAAGACAGGAGATATGAAGCGATGAAAGCTTGGGCGAAACGGGTTGTATTGTTTGGCGTGGATGGGGCGGGCACATTCTTTGAACAGACGCCTACCCCCAACATAGACCGCATTTTCAAAAAGGGAGCCGTCAGCCGCCGGACCCTGACGGAAATGCCCACCATCAGCGCCGAGTGCTGGGGCAGCATGCTGCACGGCGTGGACTGCCGCCGCCACGGGCTGACCAACTGGGCAACGGGCAAAAAGCCCTATCCGGTGGATTCGCCCTATCCCTCCGTGTTCCGGGTGGTCCGGGAGCATCGGCCCAAAGCGGAATTGGCCTCCTTTTGCGACTGGAACAACGTGAACTTCGGCATCATCGAGGATGGCTTGGGTGTTTATAAATATCACGCCAAGGACTGTGACTTGGTGGAGCCCGCCATCGAATATATCAACCATCATGATTTCACTTTGATGTATTTTCATTTTGACAGCGTGGATCACGAGGGCCACGCCCACGGCTACGGCACGCCCGAACACCTGGCAATGATTAGTAAAAACGACGAGTACATCGGCAAAATCGTATCCGCCATAGAAAAACGGGGCTGGCTGGACGACACGATGATGATTGTGGAAGCCGATCACGGCGGCACCCCGCCGGATGCCAATGGACGGGGCAGCCACGGCGGGGACAGCGACGCGGAAAAATATGTGTGCTTTTATGCCGCGGGCGGCGGCGCGCAGCACGTGGAGCTGCATGATATGCTGGTGCGGGACACCGCCCCGGCCATCCTGCATGCTCTGGGCCTGGAAATTCCCGATACCTGGAACAGCCGGGTGCCTGGGGGCTTGTTTGCCGACGTGCCGGAAAATCTGCCCCGGCCACAGGGACTTCCCTTGGAACGCAAGGAGCCCCAGCCCAAGCCGGAAACGGGACGCTTTTTGCAGCAGCTTTCGGGGCTGGAGCCCGCGCTCTATCTGCCCTTTGAGTGCATCGATGCTTTGCCGGAGGGCGCGGAACAGCAGGGCAAATTGTACCTGGTGGACGGCGTGCGGGGCCACGGGATGCGCTTTGACGATGGATCGCTGTCCATGCCCTGTCCGGCGGCAAGCGAAAGCTTTTCCCTTACCGCATGGGTCAAGCTGAACGCGGTGGAAGGCAGGATGCCCATTATGGGGGTCCATTGCCCGGAAAATCCGGCGTCCTGGCTCTATGTGGTAGCGACGGGAGAAGACCACTTGGTGCTGACGGTAAGAACCCTGGACGCGGAAAAAACCAAAAACATGGAAATCGGCCTGCCGCCCCAGCGGGAAGGGGTGTGGATGTTCCTGGCAATATCCTATGATGCGGAAACCGGCGCCACAGGATTCTCCATGAATTTTGAGCCGTTCCTCCGCCAGCAGCTTCCTGGAAAACAGCTGTTTTTGAACGGGCAAACTCCCCGGCTTTTCCTGGGCCGGGACGACGCGCAGGGCCCCGGCCAGCAGCTTCCCGGCGTTCTGGACGATGTGTGCCTGTACCGCAGGGCGCTCAGCGACGAAGATATGGCAAAGCTGAAGGTGTATTATATGGAGTAAAGCCTCCCTTTACCAATAAAAAAGGATTCAAACGCTATGAAACGCTACACCAAAACCGAATTGTCCCTGCTGATTGCCTGCTTCCTCGCGTATACGGCGGCGTATATTTCCCGCTGCAATCTGTCGCCCTCCCTGGACGCCATCGCCAAAACCTTTTCCGTCAGCACCGCCCAGGTGGGCCTGCTGCCCACCTTCTTTGCCATTCCCTATGCGGCGGGCCAGGTATTGTCCGGGCTGCTGGCGGACCGTCAGCCGGGGCCCCGGCTCATGCTCATTGGCCTGCTGGGGTCCGCCCTGGTGAACGTGCTGTTCTCCTTCTGCCCCTATTTCCCGCTGCTGGTGGCGCTGTGGTTCGTGAACGGGCTTTTGCAGTCCCTGATCTGGACCCCCATCGTGCGCATTCTGGCTGTGCATTTCAGGGACAAGGTGCGGGATCACGCCGCCTTCTTTATGTCCCTGACCCTGATCTTTGGCTACTTGATCGCCTGGGCGCTGTCGGGGCTGCTCACCAGCCTGCTTTCCTGGCGGATCGCGTTCCTGGTGTCCGGCTTGGTCACGGCGGGAATTGCCGTTCCTTGCATCCTTTTTATGAAGCGGATGCCGGTGGATTATGATGCGCAGCCCATGGAAGGAGCAGCTTCCGAGAGGCAGGCCCCGATCAGCCATCTGCTGCTTCGCACCAATTTGATCCTGCTGCTGATTACCTGTATTGCCAACGGCTACGTGCGGGACGGCATCACCAATTGGGCCGCCAAGCTGCTGATGGACACCCAGGGCATTGATCTGAGCAGCGCCGTGGGCATCATCCTCATTATCCCCGCCGTCAACTTCCTGGGCATCCGCCTGGGCCAAGCTGCCTATAAGCGCAGCGGAAACAATTCCTATCTTTCCTCTATTATCCTGTATGCCGTTTGCACCGTGCTGTGCGCGGCGCTGCCCGCGACGCTTGGCAGCCTGTGGCCCTTCGTGATCGTGCTGGTGGGCATCTCCGCCATGACCTACGGCCTGAACCCGCTGCTTACCACCATCATGCCCATGCAGTACAGCTCCCTCAACCGGGTAGCCTTGGCGGCGGGCCTGTTGGATGCCATGATCTACGTGGGCAGCTCCTTTTCCGGCGCCTTCGCCGGGTTCCTGTCGGACCAGTTCGGCTGGGCGGCGGTGTTCGTTTCCTGGGCCGTTTTAAGTTTGGCCGGCACTCTGGTGCTGATTTGGGCCCAGCGCGTGGCAAAGAACAATGAAGCCCGTTGAATAATGCTTCCTTAAACAGGAGGAAAACGGTATGAAAAATGTGGATATCATGATCGTCGGTCAGCTTTCCTTGGACATCAATACGGACTTGGGAGGCCGGGAGAAGCGCGTGGCCGGCGGCTCCCGAAGGGAAAGACGCCGCGTGGAAAAGATTTTCGGTGTTGCTGCTCATATGGTTTTATGCGTATAAAAGAAGAACAGGAGGAATGACAGCTATGAAGGGTCACGTAGCGATCCGGGCGGAAAAGCCCTTGAAGGACCTGGGCGGCGGCGTGCAGCGCCGGGTGCTGGCCTACAGCGAGGATTTGATGACGGTGGAGGTAGTGTTTGAAAAGGGCGCGGTGGGCGCTGTGCACACCCATCCCCACACCCAGTGCACCTATGTGCTTTCCGGCAAATTCCAGTACACGGTGGAGGGAGAGCCGGTGGAATTGGGGCCGGGGGACTCCATTGTGGTGCCGCCTGATTTGCCCCACGGCACGGTTTGCCTGGAGGCGGGCGTCCTTCTGGATACCTTTACCCCCATGCGCAAGGATTTCATACAGTAACGAAAAGCCGCCGGCGGCGTGCCCCTGGGTGGACGCGCCGCCGGCTTAACCGCGGAAGAAAAGGGGAAAAGTGAACGTGTGCATGACGAAAGAAGAGAAAATCAAGCGGTACGCGGAAATGAACAAGGCTTGCCAGCCGGGCCAAACAGTGTTTGCGGGGTCGTCGCTGATGGAAATGTTCCCCATCGAAAAATTTGTGGCGGAGGACGGCTTGGGCGTCACCGTGTACAATCGCGGCGTGGGCGGCTTTATCACCCAGGAGCTGATGGACAATATTGAAACCTGCATTCTGGCCCTGGCCCCCTCCCGGCTGTTTATCAATATCGGCACCAACGACCTGAGCAGCGCCCAGACCCCGATTGAGGATATCATGGCGCTTTACGGGCAGATACTGGACCGGGTGAAGGAAAAAAATCCCCGTTGCCGCATTTATTTGATGGCCTATTATCCCATCAATTATGAGGCGGCGGCGGAGGAAATGAAGCCCTGCCTGAAAATACGCACCAACGAAAAAATCAACCGCGCCAACGGGGCGGTGGAAAAGCTGGCGGCGGAAAAGGGCGCGCGGTTCATTGATGTGAACGCGCCGCTCAAGGATGAACAGGGCAGATTGAAGGCGGAATACACCATCGAAGGGATGCACATCAAGGAAGAAGGCTATCGCGCCATCTATCCGCTCATCAGGCAGTATTTACAGGAAGGAGAGGAGGGGACGGCGTGATCGTAAGAAAGTATCGGGAGGCGGATTTGGACGCCATGACCGCCATTTGGAACGAAGTGGTGGAAGAGGGCGTGGCCTTCCCTCAGGAAGAATTTTTGACGCGTGAAACCGGCGCGGACTTTTTCGCCGCCCAAAGCTATACCGGCGTCGCGGAGGAGGAAGGCGCTGTTTGCGGCCTGTATATTCTTCATCCCAACAACGTGGGCCGCTGCGGCCATATCTGCAACGCCAGCTACGCCGTGGCCTCCGCCCGCCGGGGCAGGCATATCGGGGAAATGCTGGTGAAGGACTGCCTGAAAAAAGGCCGGGAATTGGGCTTTGCTATCCTGCAGTTCAACGCCGTGGTGGAAAGCAACGTTCACGCCCGGCACCTGTACGAACGGCTGGGCTTCCGCCAGCTGGGCACCATTCCCGGCGGCTTCCGCATGAAGGACGGGCATTACGAAAACATATGCCCGTATTATCATTTGCTGTAAAGAGAAAAAGAAAAAGCCGTGTTTGCCTGCCGCAAAAAAGAAATCCTTGCGGCGGCATTTCTTTTGCTCTATAATGGAAGGGAAGAAGCTTTCTTCAATTATTTTTGTTTTGGCAGGTGCGGTTCATGGCGTTTCATCATATTCCCGTGCTGCTGCGGGAGGTGCTTGAATATTTGCAGCCCCAGCCCGGCCAGGTGTTTGCCGACGGCACTCTGGGCGGCGGCGGCCACAGCGAAGCGATTCTGCGGGCGATGGGGGAGGGCGCGCTGTACGGCATCGACCGGGACGGGGCCGCCATCGCCGCGGCCCAGGAGCGGCTGGGCGGCTATCCCGGCTTTCATGCGGTGCACGGCAATTTTCACGATGTAAAGGCGCTGCTGCCGGATATCAGGCTGAATGGCGGCTTGCTGGACCTGGGCGTGTCCTCCTACCAGATCGACACCCCGGAGCGCGGCTTTTCCTACCATGAGGACGCGCCCTTGGATATGCGTATGGACGCAAGCCAGGGCATGACCGCGGCGGACTACGTGAACACCGTTTCCGAGCGCGATTTCTGCCAGGCCCTGCGGGATTGGGGCGATGAAAAATGGGCCGCCCGCATTGCCCAGATTTTGGTGGAAAAGCGGCGGGAAAAGCCGCTTCGCACCACCCAGGACCTGGTGGCCGTGGTGGACGCGGCCATTCCCAAGGCCGTGCGCCGGAAGGAGGAGGGCCACCCCGCCCGGCGCACCTTCCAGGCCGTGCGCATCGCGGTGAACGATGAATTGGCTCCCTTGGAAAAAGCGCTGAACGATTGGGTGGATTTGCTTGTGCCCGGCGGGCGGCTGTGCGTTATCACCTTCCATTCCGCGGAGGACCGCATCGTGAAGCTGGCCTTCCGGAAAATGCAGAACCCCTGCACCTGCCCCCCCAAGGCGCCCATCTGCGTCTGCGGCAAAAAGCCCGTGGGCCGGGCCGTGGGCGGCGCCATCAAGGCGGGCAAGGAAGAATTGGAGGAAAATCCCCGCGCCCACAGCGCCACGCTAAGGGTGTTTGAGAAAGGATGGGCCAAGCTATGAGCAGGCTGTATGTGGTGGCGACGCCCATCGGCAACCTGGGCGATATGAGCCCGCGGGCGGTTGAAACCTTGAAAAGCGTTTCCCTCATCGCGGCGGAGGATACCCGCGTGACCCGGAAGCTGACTACCCATTTCGGCATCGATACGCCGCTGGTCTCCTGCCACCAGCACAACGAGCGGGGACGGGCGGCGGAAATTGTGGAACGCATGCTAACGGAGGATATGGACGTGGCGGTGGTGACGGACGCGGGCATGCCCGCCATTTCCGACCCCGGCACGGAATTGGTGCGCGCGGCGGCGGAAAAGGGCATTGAGGTGCTGGCGGTGGCCGGGCCAACGGCCTTTGCCGCGGCGGTGGCGGTGAGCGGATTCGATTTTTCTTCCTTTACCTTTTACGGCTTTCTGCCCCGCGGGAATACGGAATTGAAAGAAAAACTAATGGATATTGGCCGAAAATCCGAGGGCGCGGTGTTCCATGAATCGCCCCACCGGGTAAAGGCCCTGGTGGCCGCCATCCGGGACGCGCTGCCGGGGGCAGCGCTGTCCGTCAGCTGCGATTTGACCAAGCTGCATGAATTGACCCTGCGGGGCACGCCGGAAGCCGTTCTTGCCGCCCTGGAGGCCAACGAAAAAAGCGAAAAAGGCGAATACTGTGTGGTGGCGGATTTGCGGGCGGTGTCGCTGCCGGAGGAAAAGCCCGCCGTCAACGCGTCCCTGGAGGCCCGGCTGTTTGATCTGCTTTTGCAGGGCTGGTCCATGCGGGACGCCGTGGCCCGCTTAACCGCCCAGGGCGAAAAGAAAAACGCCGTTTACGCGGCGTCGCTGAAGGTAAAAGAATATATAAACATATAAATACAAAAAGGTATAAAAAAGGGTTTCCGTACGCAAAGAGCGCAGAAACCCTTTTTTTATCCGGAAAAGCGGAAAATTATTTTGCCTCGCGGGAAGAAGAAGTGCCAGTAAAGCGTTGTATGGATGCAGCGGCGTTCAAAAACGGCGCTTCCTGAGCGTGCAGGGCCTGGTTGGCCATCAGCAGGCCGATCACCGTTTTGCCATCGCGGATTTCGCCCGCCATGCACATTTCCACCGCCCGGCGCAAGGGCATCTTGGTCAAAAACAGGAATTCGTCCGCGTCGGGGTGGGCGGGGTGCTGGCTCAGGCCGGTGGCCAGATAAATGGAAATCTGCTCGTTGCAGAAGCCGGGGGTGGTGTAAATACAGGTGAGCTTTTGCCAATGGGCGGCCTGGAGACCCGTTTCTTCCTCCAGCTCGCGCTGGGCGGCGCTGAAGGGGTCCTCCGCCGGGGAATCCAGCTTGCCCGCGGGAATTTCCCAGGTGCAGCGGTCAATGGCCACCCGGTGCTGCCTTACCAGCGTCACCTGGCCTTCACCGTCCACCGGCACAATGGCGGAAGCGCCGTTATGGCGCACCACTTCCCGCAGGGCCTTTTCCCCGTTGGGCAGCTCCACCTGCCATTTTTCCACCCGAATGATCTTTCCGGGGTAAATTTCCTCGCTGGATAAAAAACGCTCCCGCAATGCTTCGTCTTTCATGGTTCATTCCTCCCTGCGCTGTTTCAACGAACTGTATATTCTTCGTTCATTCCGCAAATCCTGCCCGCTCCTGCTGGCGAATTGTCGGAAATATCCGCGGAATCCAGGGATTTCATAAGGGGAAGCATTGACATTGTTAAAGTTTTGTAATACAATTGAAATAGTTTTCACCATTATTCGATGGATTCCGAAGGAGGCATCGTTATTTATGAAGGGAATCAACCGCTTTGTTGCCTGGCTCCTGGTTCTTTCCTGGCTGATGCTGCCAGTAGGCGCGCTGGCTGCCAGCGCGCAGGATATGAGTATTTCTGTGCAGTGGACGGACGGCGTGGGCAATGTGCGCCTGAGCGATATGGCCGTGCCCGTATCCGCCGATATGGGCGAAAACCGCTTTTGGATCACCCTGCCCTTAGACGCGCCGCTGGACGGCCTGACCCTGAATATCAGCGACCTGACCGGCGGCCTGAGCAGCTTTATGCCCGGCCAGGGGGAAACCCTTGCGAATGTTCAGGACGCTATGGGCAGCCTGAACGCTGTGCCCGTGGAAATTCACGCTTTTAACGCCAATGGGGAATACCAGGGCGTTTATTACCTGTATTTGTCTTACTCTCCCTTGCAGGACGCCGCGCCCCAGCCCGCTCAGGTGACGGTGCATTATACCGATGAATACGGCCAAATGCTGCTGGAGGACCGGGTGCTCACCCTGGAGGAGGGCGTGCACACCGTTTCCGCGGAGCAAATTCCCGGCTATGAGCTGTTCAGCCCCGGCGCTTTTTCCGTTACCGTGGACGCCTCCGGCGCTTTCCCCAGCGATATCACCTTTGCCTATCTCCGGGCCCAGGTTTCCGCCGATGTGACGGTGCATTACACGGATGTAAACGGTATCCCCCTGATGGCGGACCAGGTGCTTTCCTTCCAGGAGGGCGCTTCCACCGTCAGCGCCCCGGCGCTGGAGGGCTACACCCTGCAGGGCATGGAGGAATATCAGATCATCGTGGACGCCTCCGGGGCCCTGCCCAATGAAGTGACCTTTGTGTATTCCCGCCTGGTTTCCTCCGCCAACGTGACGGTGCACTATGTGGATGAAAACGGCCTGCCGCTGCTTAACGATGTGATTTATACCTTTGACGCGGGCGAACATCCCGTCAGCGCCGCCAATATTGACCAGTATACCGCTTCGGGCAGCACCACCGTTCTGGTCACCGTGGATGAAAACGGCGCTGCGCCCAGCGAAATCACCTTTACCTATACCCGCTATGTGCCTCCGGCCACTGTGACGGTGCACTATGTGGACGAAAACGGCGCTTCCCTTTTGCCCGACGCCCAGCTCACCCTGGAGGGCGGCGCCCATACCCTGTATGCCGAAACCATTGACCGCTACGCCCTGGACGGGCCGGATTCCCTGCCCGTGAACGTGACGCTGGACGGCGCTGTGCCCAGCGAAATCACCTTCCTGTATAAGCTCCAGGTGCTGCCGGTGGAAATTCCGCTGCACTACGTGGATGAAAACGGCGCGCCCCTGGCCCAGGACACGGCGTTTATCGCCCAGCCCGGCTCCAACATTGTGTATCCCGCCGCGGCCATCGCGCCGGATGAATACCTCATCACCGGGCCTTCCTCTTATGAAGTGTATGTCACCGCCGAAGGCGCGTCCCCCGCGGAGGTTACCTTCACCTATCAGCGGGTGGCCAAGGCCGCCGTGGTGACGCTGCATTATGTGGATGAAACGGGCACGTCCATCGCGCCCGATTCCTTCGTTACCGTGGAGCCCGGCATCCGCCAGGTGGGGCCGGAGGACTTGATTCCCCAGGATGAGTACGCGCTCACCTCCGAGGGCGCCGTGGCCGTGATCGTGGATGTGAACGGGGCCAACCCCGCCGAAATCACCTTTACCTACCAGCGGCTGGTGCAGCCGGTGGATGTGACCATTCATTACGTGGACGAGCGGGGCGAAACCATCGCCGCCGACACCGTGCAGACCTTTGGGGAAGGGGACCATGAGATTTTGCCCAACGCCCCCATTTCCGCGGAGGATTATGAGCTTTCCCAGCCCGTTTCCTATCCCTTGACCGTGAGCCTGGACGGCGGCAGCGTCAGCGAAGTCACCTTCGTGTACAACCGCAGGGTGAAGCCCGCCGCCGTGACCGTGCACTACACCGACGCCCAGGGCAGCGCTTTGGCCGCCGATACCCAGCAGACCCTGGAGGGGGGCAGCTTCGTGGTCTTCCCCCAGCCTCAGGACCTGCCGGAAAACTACGTTCTGATCGAGGGCAGCCCCGCCTTCCAGGATGTGACGGTGGACGCCGACGGCGCCCATCCCAGCGAAATTACCTTTGTTTATGAATACCGCATCGCCGGTCCGGTAACGCTGCCCATCCGCTATTTGGATGAGGAAAGCGGCATGGACGTGGCCACCGCCGGCTCCATCCGGGCGGAGGCGGGGGTGACCACCTCCGTCAGCGCCGAGCCCTATGACCTGCTGGAAAATTACGTGCTGGTCAGCGAACCTACGGTGGAGGTATTCGTGGACGCCGCGGGCCACTGCGACGTGACGGAGATCGTGTTCCTGTACCGTTACACGCAGTCTGCCGAAGCGCCGACGGAGGAGCCTACCCAGGAGCCGACGGAAGAACCGACGGAGGAGCCCACGCAGGAGCCGACGGAAGAACCGACGGAGGAACCCACCCAGGAACCCACCGAAGCGCCCACCGAAGCCCCGGTGATCCAGCCGGCGCTGGTCAACGTGAAATATGTGGACCAGGAGGGCAACGACGTGGCCTCTCCCACCCAGGTGTGGTGCGAGCCGGGCGACAGCGTAATTTTCCCCGATCCTGCCGATTTGCAGGCGGATTGGCAGCTCACCGGCCCGGACAGCGTGAGCGTGCACGTGGATGAATTCGGCGCTTTCCCCGTGGATGCCGTGTTCACCTACCGCTACGCCCCCGAAGCGCCCGCGCCCAAGGTGGCGCTGGTCAACGTAAAATATGTGAATCCGGACGGCGAAGCTTTCTATTCCTATACGGCCACCTGCGTGGAGGGCCAGAAGAACACCGTGCGGCTGGATTGGGACCAGGTGGATTCTACCCTGGGATATGAATTGGCCTCCGAGGCGGAAGTGGATGTGACGGTGGACAGCAACGGCAACGCCGAGCCCGCCGAAGTGGTGTTCAAATTCCGCAACGAAGTGAACGGCTATGTAACCGTTCTCTATCAGGACGCCCAAACCGGGCGGGAGGTGGCCTCTCCCCAGCAGTATTTGTGCTATGTGGGCAGCAACACCATCGACGCCCGGCCCGATAACCTGGAAGAAAACTATACCCTGGAGGGCAGCGGAAGCGCCAATGTGTTCCTGAATGAAAACGGCCAGCTGACCCCGGATACCGTGGTGTTCCGGTATGTATCCCTGGCCACCGCCACCCCCGCTCCCCAGCCTCCTACCTTTGAAACGGCCCTGGACGCCTATTTCTATCCCACCGGCACCGGCGTGCGCGTGCGCTCCACCCCCACCACGGCGGAGGACAACATCGTGGGCATGGCCAACAGCGGCGACCTGGGCCACGCCCTGGGCCAGCTGGTCAGCGACGGCAAGGTATGGTACGCCGTGGAGATCAACGGCGTGATGGGCTACATGAACGAATCCGTGGTGCGCTTCCTGAATGAAGCGGAATTGGCCGCCCTGTTCGGCTACACCATGGCCCCCACCCAGGAGCCCACGGCAGCGCCCACCGCCATTCCCGACGGCGCGCCCATTGACCGCTGGGCCAAGACCACCGCGGCGGTGAATTTCCGCAGGAGCGCGGACCGCAGCGGGGAGAGAATTTCCGAATTGAAGAAGAACACCCGCGTATGGGTTTTCTCCTCCCAGACCATCAACGGCGAAAAGTGGTACTCCGTCCGCGTCAGCGGCACCGACGGCTTCCTGATGGCCGATTACGTGGAGGTGGCCAGCGAAGCGGAAAGCGAAGAAATTCAGGCGCAGCTTTCCTCGCCCATGCCCACCCAGCAGCCCGCCGCCACCCAGGCGCCCACTGCGGAACCCACCCAGGAGCCCACCCAGGAGCCCACTGCGGAACCTACGCAGGAGCCCACCCAGGAGCCCACCGCCGAACCCACCCTGATTCCCACCGAGGCGCCCACCGAAACGCCCCTGCCCTATAAGGGCTATGCCCTCACCAGCGGCCAGGCGGCCTTGCGCACCGGCGTGAGCCAGACCGACGATACCATTTTGGAAATGCTGCCTCCCGATTCCCTGCTTTTCGTGCAGAGCCAGACCTATGTGGACAATGTGCCCTGGGCCTTCGTTCAGTCCGTGAGCAGCGGCAATTTGGGCTTTATCCTGCAATCCTCCATCCAGTCCATCACCAGCGAGGAGGCCCGGCCCTATCTGGAGCAGATTCAGACCACGCCGGCTGCCACCGCCACCGCCGTGCCGGAGCAGGCCGAGGGCTACGCTATGACCTTGGGCGAAGGCGTGCCCATGCGCAATTTCCCGGATACCAACGGCGAAATCATCATGCTGCTTCCCTATATGGCCGTGGCCAATGTGCGCGGCCAGCAGTACGCGGGCAACGCGGCCTGGCATTTGGTGCAGTATAACGGCATGTGGGGCTATATCCGCCAGGACCAGCTGCGCATGATGAGCCAGGAGGAGGTGGCCGCCTACGAAGAAAGCCTGATGGGCGGCACGCCTACGCCCTCTCCCGCCCCCACGCCCGAACCCTTGACCCAGGAAAGCCTGAGCAGCTACGGCCATGTGCAGAGCAACAGCGGCCGGGTGAACCTGCGGTCCGAGCCTACCACGAAAAAGGACAACGCCATCCGCCTGCTGGATAATTACGCGTTCGCCCTGGTGCTGGGCACCGTCACCAACGACGAGGGCACCTGGTACCATGTGAGCCAGGGCGGCAACGAAGGCTATATCCGCAGCGATTACTTCCGTGTGCTGCCGCTGGGCGAGCTTTCCACCTTCCTGCAGAGCAGCGAGTACTTAAACGCAAACAGCAACAACACCTCCTCCGGCGCTACCAGCAGCCAGATTCAGCCGGTGGAGGATTACAACCAGACGGTGTGGCAAAACCCGGCGCTCAGCGCGTCCTACGAGCCCTTTAATCCCTTCGTAACGCCTACGCCCGACCCGGAACGCCTGCCCACCGAAACGCCCGTTCCGACTGCGACCCCCAGCCCCACCCCGGAAATTGCTCCCGTGGGGCCCCAGGATAATCCCGTTCAGCCGGAAACCAACGTGCAGCAGGGCGGCTCGCCCTGGCCGTGGGTGCTGCTGGGATTGGCCGTGCTGGGCGGCGGCGGCGCTTACTACGCTTACACCGTGCGCAAGCAAACCGAAAAGCGGCGTCAGGCCCAGCGCGCCCAGCAGGCGCGTCAGGCCCGCAGCGCGGCGGCGCAGCAGCCTCATATGCGGGCGGCTCAGAATAATCCCAATCAGGGCGTGAACCGCGCGTCCTATCCCAACCAGTCCGCGCCGTTCATGCCGCCCCAGGGCGCGTCGCCCCGGCCCACCGCCGCCGCAAACATCCAAAACACCGGCGTGTACCGGCCCAGGACTGCGCAGCCTGCCCAGCAACCCCCGCAGGCTCAGCCCGGCGCGGGCGAAACCCAGGCCTTCCAGCCTGTGCGGCAGGAAACCCAGGCCTATCAGCCCCGGCGGCAGAATAACGTCTATCAGCCCTTGCAGCAGACCCAGGTGTACGGCAATCAATCGCTGTTCAATGGAATGACCAAGGAGGATATGGACGCCCTGGCCAGCGATACCCAGGCCTTCAAGCCCGCGCCCGTGGACCCCAACGCCCAGCGGCTCAACCTGAATATCAAGGTAGCCAAGCTGGACCTGGAGGATTTCCCGGCGGAGCCGGAGGCTCCCCAGGCTCCTGCGCGCAAGCGCGTGCGCCGCACGGAACGGAACAAGGACCTTTATGACGATAACGGCGAGGGCGGCAACGCCTGACGCCGGCATAACCCAAATCCCTTTCGGGGGCTGGAAGCCAGTTTTCCGGCCCCCGCTTCTACGCGGGGAACGGTTTTCCTATCTGCACTGGAGGGGTGTTACCCATGGAACGGAAACAGAAATGGACGGCGCTGGCCCTTTGCCTGGCGCTGCTTTTGCCCGCCCTGGCGCGGGCGGAGGAAGGGAAAAGCTTTTCCGCCTATGAAGCGGGCGTTTCGCTGGAGGAGGGGGAAACCCTGATTCTGCCGCGGTACGCCGTGCCGGATTATGTGCTGTGGCTGCTGGATACGGCCCGGCAGGAAATCGGCTACACGGAGGAAAGAAGCGGCGTGACCAAATACGGCACCTGGGCGGGCTATCCCACCGCGGAATGGTGCGCGGAGTTTCAGTGCTGGTGCGTGAACCAAGTGGATAAGCAGCACGGCATCCGGCTGCTGAACCGCGTGTACCCCAATTACAGCGGCACCAACGTGGGCCGGGATTGGTTTCTTTCCCAGGGGCGCTATGTGGCCCGCATCGGCGTGGTGCCGGGCTACGGCAGCCAATGGTGGAAGGAAAGCGGCCAGGCGGTGGAAAAAAACAGCTATATCCCCCAGCCGGGCGATTGGGTGTT
The DNA here is from genome assembly GCA_946615495.1 of uncultured Clostridia bacterium. GTDB lineage: Bacteria > Bacillota > Clostridia > Christensenellales > Aristaeellaceae > RUG563. The sequence goes on along the minus strand of CAMOHY010000002.1, from coordinate 5,401 downwards.
TTTGACCGACAATTCCAGCGGCGACACCAGCCACGTGGCCATGGTGGAATACTGCGCATACGATGAACAGGGCAAGGTGCGCGTGCACGTCATTGAAGGCAACAACGTGACCAAGCCCGCGCCCCAGAGCGTGGAGCGCAACAGCTACGCCCTGGATTACTGGCGCATTCTGGGCTACGGCACCGTGTATGACCTGGCGGATATCACCCTGAAATTCGGCCATGAAGGGCCCAAGGTGGTGGAACTGCAAAGGGAATTGGTGCAGGCCGGGCTGCTGGAGGAAAGGTATACCACCGGCAAGTACGGGGCCATCACCACCGAGTGCGTCAAGACGGTGCAGCGCCGCTTTGGCATTGCGCAAAACGGCATCGCCAACCTGGAAACACGCCAGGCCCTGCGGCGTATGATAGAAGAAGCGCGGGAAAGAGAAGCACAGGAAAATTGAGCGGTTTTGGCGCTTCCAAAGCGCCTATGCAGGATTTTTTCCGCTGCCCGTCGAATAGTAAATGGATATTCCGCTGGGAAGGAGTTGACTGTCGGTGCGCGATATGGTACTGGTGCTGAATTTTGACGATGCGGCCAGCCGGGCTGTGACGCGCAAGCTGCGTTCTGAGCGCGTGCTGTGTAAAATCGTTCCGGGCCAGACTTCCCTGGAGGAGGTTCAGGCGCAGGAGCCTTTGGGCCTGCTGCTGGCCGGAGGCGCGGAGGGCAGGAATCCCTCCGGGCTGGATGAGCGCATCCTTCAGTCCGGCATGCCCGTGCTGGCGCTGGGCGACGCGGCGGGGCTGATGCTGAGCCTTTTGTCCGGCAGCGCGGGGGACATCGTGTTCCAAAGCGCGGTCATGCCCGTTTCCTACCGGCAGTCCCCCTTGCTGGAGGGCATTGATGACGGGGAAAGAATGCTGGCCTGCGTGCGGGAATTCCACCTGCCGGAGCATGTGGACGCGCTGTGCAGCGCCCAGGACGCGGTGATCGGCTTTGCCCACGACAGCCTGCCGCTTTTTGGCGTTCAATTGCAGCTGGAGCAAAACGACCCGGACGGCTCCCAGATACTGCGGAATTTTGCCTTGAATATATGCGGCTGCACCGCCTGGTGGGACGACGACGCCTTTGTCACCCGCGCGGTGGAGGAAATCCGCCGGGTGGTGGGCGGCGGCCGGGCCGTATGCGCCATGACGGGCGGGCTGGACAGCGGCGTCAGCGCCCTGCTGGCCTTCAAGGCGCTGGGAAGCCAGCTCAAATGTATATTTGTGGATACCGGATTGCTGCGGGAGCGGGAGGGGGACGATTTTATCGCCTTCTACCGGGATTCCATCGGCATGGATATTATCCGGGTGGACGCTCAGGCCCGGTTTCTTGAAGCCCTGCGGGGCGTGCGGGACGCGGAGGAAAAGCGGCGGGTCATTGGCAGCCTTATCCGCCGGATTCTGCGGGAAGAGGAAGAAAAAATCGGGCCCATCAGCGCGCTCATCCGGGGCACGACCTATAACGACGTGATGTTCGGCAACAGCGCCACCCAGCCCGCCCTGGGCGGCGCCCCGGTGATTGAGCCGGTGCGGGAGCTGTTCAAGGATGAAATCCGGCGAATCGGGGATTATTTGGGATTGCCGTCCGATCTGATCTCCCGCCAGCCTTTCCCTGGCAGCGGCCTGGCCCTGCGCATCCTGGGCGAAGTAACGGAGGAAAGGCTGGAAACCCTGCGGGCGGCGGACGCCGTGTTCCGCACGGAAATGCAGCATACGCCGGCGGTGAAGCGCCTGTGGCAGTATTTTGCCCTGCTTTTGCCGCTGCCGGGGGATGAGGAAAAATCCGTCGTCATCCTGCGGGCGGTGCACGCCAGCGAGCGCAGCCAGGCCTACGCCGCCCGCCTGCCCTACGACGCCATGGAAAACGTGGTGGACCTGATTCTCAGGGACCAGAAGAACGTGTGCCGGGTGGTGTACGATTTAACGCCCAGCAGCAATTACGCCAAGGTGGAATGGCAATAAGCGGCAGCCGCTTTGAGGGGACGAATACCGGTATTCATAACACGACTGAAGCAAGGGGAAATATATGCGAATCACCCATCCGCAAGCAGCGTTTCAGGGCATTGCGCCCGAAAATGTGTTTTTCGTGTCCAACGATCAGCAGATTCAGCTGGGCACCGGCTATGTGATGCAGTTTTTTCAGGGCCAATTGTATCCGGAGCGGCCCAACCATCTGTTTTTGCAGATCGATTGCCAGCCCACGGCCCGCGCGCTGATGTTCGGCGCGCTGCTGGCGCGGGCGGAGCAATTGCGGGCGCAGACGCCGGAGCTGCCCGCCCGGCTGTACGCCCAGGTGCCGCCGGAAAACCTGGAAATGCTGCGCTTTTACGAATCCTGCGGCCTGCGCAACGACGACGGGGAGGATATGTTTCGCTTCCTGCCCCCGCCCGGCGTGCCCCAGGCCCCTATGGGCATGACCTTTGCCTCCGTTCCCTTGCAGGATGAGGCCAGCCAGAACGCTTTTTTGAACCGGATAAACGCCCAGCGCATTCAGCCCATCACGCGGGATTATTTGCAGCTTTGGCAGCAGCAGCAGCACTTTATGGCCCTGGGCTTTTACCGGGGCGGCCAGCCCGTGTGCGAAGCGGTGCTCACCGGCGCGGGCAGCTCGGCCACGCTGCTCATGATCTATACCCGGTCCGATTACCGCCGCCAGGGCATGGCCAAAAACTTGATCGGGGCCGCCTCCGCTTTGCTGCGGGAGCGGGGCGTGAACACCATGTATACCCACATTTTCCGCCGGAACGTGCCTCAGGTGGCCCTGATGCGCCGCCTGAACGGCGCTTTTGTGCGCACGGTGACGGCGCTGCCCGGCATTGACTTGTGATGTTTCGTTCATTGCCCGTTTGATATCCATGAAGGAGGCTTCGCCGCAATGGAAAAAGCGCTGCTGAAGGCCCCTTCCGTCTGTTCCGGTGCCTGGCCAGGGTGGGCCAGATGATTTCCCAGCTGCCGGCGGAATGAGTCCGCGGCAAAAGGAGGGAAAAATGAGCGCGAAAAAAGAAAAACATCCGGTATACCGGCTCATTCTATTACTTTTTATTCTCATGCTGGCCCTGGGCACGGCGCTGCTCATTTTCGGGCCGCACCAGGATGCCGGCCGGAACGAAATGGCGCCTTTCTTTACGCAAGCATAACAAAAAAGGACAGTAACGATCATTATGCTGTTTTTTCAGGGAATTTTTTCCCATCTGCCCACTTTGGAAACGGAGCGGCTCATTCTCCGCCCCATGCGCATGAGCGACGCGCGGGACCTGTTCGCCTACGCCCAGGACCCGGAGGTGAGCCGCCATGTGCTGTGGGATACGCACCGGAGCCTGGGCGAATCCCGCCAGTTCCTGCGCGGGGCCCTGCGCCAGTACCGGCGGGGCCAGCCCAGCTCCTTTGCCATTACCCTCAAGGATTCGGGGCGGATGATCGGCACCATCGGCTTCATGTGGGTGAACCTGGACCATCAGAGCGCCGAGGTGGGCTACAGCCTGAGCCGGGATTACTGGAACCGGGGCATCATGACCGAGGCGCTGCGCCAGGTGGTGGCCTTTGGGTTTGAACGGCTGCGCCTAAACCGCATCGAGGCCCAGCACGAGGTGGATAATCCCGCCTCCGGCCGGGTGATGGCCCATGTGGGCATGCAGTATGAGGGCACGCTGCGCAAAAGAATAAAAAATAAGGGCCGGTATGTGGATGTGGCCCTGTATGCCATCTTGCGGGAGGACCCCCGGCTGTGATATAATGGGTCCGTTCCGCCGCGGAGGCGGAGGAAAACGCGGAGGGCGCCTTGATTTGCGGAAAGGGCGGCGCCATGCCGGGCGCCGCGCGGCCTTGAAGGAGGAAGAAAAGGAAATGTTTCAGTATAAGACCAAGGGCACCTGCTCTACCCAGATCGATTTGGAAATCGAAAACGGCATCATTACCGCCTGCACCATCCATAACGGCTGCCGGGGCAACACCCAGGGCCTGGCTAAAATGGTGGTGGGAAGGAAAGCGGATGAGGTGAAGGAACTGCTGCGGGGCATTCCCTGCCGGGGCAACACGTCCTGCCCGGATCAATTGTCCCACGCCATCGAGGCCTATCAGGCGCAGCAGGCGTAAGCGCGCAATATGGAGGAGGAAGAAAAATGTCTACCAAGAAACAGCAGGAGAGGAAAAAGTTCTGGATTCGGGTCATTTGCGTGGTGCTGGCGCTGCTGATGATCGGGTCTACCCTGGTGGCTGCTCTGGGCCTTTTCTGATTGGCAAAGCAGAGAAAAAAATCCCGGACGCGGGCGGAAACAAAGGATATTTCCGTCAAAGCTCCGGGCTTTTTTGCGTTGTCACCGGTTGATTGCTTTTTTTCTTTGGGAATGCTATAATCGAAATCAGAACCGTGAAGGGCGTTTCTTTTTTTTCACACAGCCGAAAAAACGATATGGGAGGGAATCCTATGAGCCAGGCCCCCTGGAACCCGGAATTTGAAAACCGCTTCCGCCGCCACGCCGACGAGCTGAAATGGCTGTACTGCGAGCTGTACCATAACGATATGCGCGCTTATGAATATTTTACCGGCATGCTCTACCGCCTGTGGCAGGAGCGGGCAGAGGACCTAAAGGCGCTGGACCGGGAGCGGGAAACCTATCCCGACTGGTACAAGGGCCATGAGCTGGTGGGCATGCTGATGTATGTGAACGCCTTTGCGGGCACCTTAAAAGGCGTGCAGGAAAAGTTGGATTATATCGCGGACTGCGGGGTCAATTACCTGCACCTCATGCCCCTGCTGGAAAGCCCCGCCGGCCGCAGCGACGGCGGCTACGCGGTGAGCAATTTTGGCCGGGTGCAGCCGGAATTGGGCACGATGGAGGACCTGTACGCCCTGGCCGCCCAGTGCCACCAAAGAAACATCGCCCTTTGCCTGGATTTTGTGATGAACCATACCAGCGAGGACCATGAATGGGCCCGCCGGGCCCGCGCGGGGGAGGCGGAGTATCAGCAGCGCTATTTCTTTTATGACAGCTGGGATATTCCCAACGCCTATGAGCAGACCATGCCCCAGGTGTTTCCCACCACCGCGCCGGGCAATTTCACCTGGTGCGAAGAGGCGAAAAAGGTGGTCATGACCACCTTTTATCCCTACCAGTGGGACCTGAATTACGCCAATCCTGTGGTGTTCAACGATATGACGGAAAACATGCTCCATTTGTGCAACCGGGGCGTGGACGTGATCCGCCTGGACGCGGTGCCCTACATTTGGAAGGCCTTGGGCACCTCCTGCCGGAATTTAAAGCAGGTGCACACGCTGGTCCGCATGATGCGCATGGTGTGCGAAATCGTGTGTCCCGGCACCCTGCTGCTGGGCGAAGTGGTGATGGAGCCCAGCAAGGTGGCGCCCTATTTTGGCA
>CAMOHY010000001.1 GCA_946615495.1 uncultured Clostridia bacterium | reverse complement strand
ATGACGCTCACCAATCTGGTCACCAGCTTTGCCATGGGCACCACCATCCTGCTGGGCTGCAGGATCGGGGAAGGAAACGCCAAAGAAGGCGGCCGGATGATTGGCAGCAGCATTTGCCTGTTTGCCCTGATCGCGGCGGTATTGACGCTGCTGATCCCCCTTTTGAGCCCGGCCTTGAGCCGCGTCATGCACGCGCAGGAGGAAGCATTTGCGGAAACGGTCATAGCGGTGTTCCACATGGGCACGGCTGGCGCGGCCATTGCTGGGTCTGCCCATCGCCTTACAGGATAGAGAAACGCACGGAAAAAAAGGTTATCAGGTGAAGAGCAAGGCAGAATAAAAAATTTTTTAAACGGCGATCAATACTCGTCAGTTTTCTCCAAGCTGCAATAGGCTGCTTTTTGAATGGAACAAAGCATCTGAAACCGCATATCCGCTAAAATGTCCCGGTATGCGGCATCCTGGTGTACGCTGTGCAATTCATGAGGATCATTTTTTAAATCAAATAACAGCTGCGTTCCGTTTTCGTGCAGGTAATATTTATACTCCATTGTGCGAAGCGTGGTTTGCCTTTCCTGATTCGCATCAAAATATTCGGTGAGCACGCTGGTGCGGTGCGTATCCGTCTGCCCCCGCAAAAGACCCGCTAAAGACCGGCCCTGAACGAAAGACGGTGTTTGAACACCGCAAAAATCCAACAAGGTGGGCACCACATCCACCGCTTCCGCCAGCGCGCTCGTTACGCGGTTTCCGGCGAAACCTGCCGGATAGGAAATGATGCAGGGTACGTTGATGATGCAGTCGTGTCCGGGCATCCCCTTTTGTATCCTGCCGTGATCTCCCAGGAATTCGCCGTGGTCGCTGGTATAAACAATGATCGTATTCTCATACTGCCCAGTTTCTTTCAGCGTCTGAACAATTTCACCCACGCCGTCGTCGATCTGCGCCGCCATAGCCAAATAGGCGGCTGCAATATCCAGCCATTTTTCGCGGGAAATATCGCGCAGAAGGGAAGAAACCGTTTCCTCCGGCCCGATGATGGGCAAGCGGAGCCTGGCTCTGTCCACACGGTTCAAATATTCCTGGGGCGGATTGAGCGGCGGATGAGGTGCGTAATATCCCGCAATGGCGAAAAAGGGCTGGCCGGCGCTTCGATGGCGAAGGAATTGACACATTTGATCCGTCACAAACGCCGTATGGGTCAGCCCGGCGTCGCCTGCGAACACATAGGGCTCGCAGGTTTCACGGGGCACGCTGCTGTAGCTCCTTTTGCCCCAGAGGACAGCGGCGGGCGGTAGGGACGCGCGCGTCAGGCTCAGCTGTTCCGGGCAAACAGCCTCCACCCATTTTGAATAAGCGTCGTCATAGCAACCGGGTTCATCGGAGAGGATGAAGGTATCAAAGCCGTAGGTATCCGTGGGGTTCCGATGCTCCCGGCGGGCATGGGGATCAAAATGCAGCTTACCGATTTGCGCTGTTTCATACCCATAGGGCTTCAGCAGTTTTGACAGAGGAAATTCTTCTTTCGGAAAGCTGATCCCGTTTGAACCGATGCGCAGAGCGGAGCAATAGCGCCCCGTCAGAAAGCTCGCCCGGCTGGGGGCGCAGACGGGGTTCTGAACGAAATAATGAGTAAAGCGTACCCCACTCTGAGCCAGAAGATCAATATTGGGGGTGGACAAAGCTTCCTGACCATAGCAGCTCAGGGTATCCGTGCGCTGCTGATCCGTATACAAAATCAGTACATTGGGGCGAACAAGCGAGGCCATCGAACCGACTCCTTCCAAATGTGAAGCGCTGCCCTTACATCAGGCTTCTTGCGTGCAAGCCCAGCAAAACGGAGGTCTCTGGGTTTTCCGTTGTTTTTACATCCACTGTGCCCCAGGGCGTCCAAGCGTACTGACGCACGTATGCGGCGATTTTTTCACAAAGCGATGGGATATGGGTGGGACCGCCGCCAAGGATGACCACCTCCGGGTCGTAAGCATGCACCAAATTCACGGCGCCCATACCCAGCGCGGCAACCGCCCCGTCAAAAAGACGGAGGCTCAGGGGGTCGTTTTGCTCCATGCCCTGGGCAACTGCCCGATAATCCACGTAAGCCATTCGGCGCAGGCAGCTGCCATCAAATAAAGGACTTTCATGGGCCAGCTCATTAATGGCCCAGGTGCCCGCCCAGGCTTCCAAGCAGCCGATATTTCCGCAGGAACATTTGCGGGGATGCTGCATTTCAATGGCGATATGCCCTCCCAGCATGCCCAGCGTAAAATGCTTTCCTTCCAGCAAATGGCCGTTGACCGCCGCTGCAGCGCCAATGCCAGTGCCGATCATCAACAGAACAGCGTTTTCCGCACCCCTTGCGGCCCCAAAATGCAATTCCCCCAGCAGCGCGGCAGCGGCGTCGTTGAGGATGTCGATCGGTTTGCCAAAGCGCTCCAGGGCCCAACCCTGCCAGTCAAATTTTTCAGCGCCTGCGTATTTGCCATTGCAGGATACGATTTTCCCCTTATGCACGATACCGGGAAAGGCTAAGCCCACGTGCGTCGGCCGGACAGATGAACGCTCGGCCAGCGTGTCTGCCCATCGTTCAATTTCATGCAGCGTTTGGGCCAAGGGCGCGGCGCTGTCCACTGGAAAGATGGCGGTTTCCCGAACTGTGCCGTCGGCCACCAACCCCATTTTGATCCGGGACCCGCCCATATCGATTGCCAACGTAAGCATAACCGTCCCTGTCCCCTCCGGCTTATTCCGCCATATGTTTTTTCGCAAACGCCATATAACGCAGCCAATCCTGGCGGCTGAAAAAATGCACGCCATCCCGCAGGTGATATCCGATGCAGCCGTCACCGTACGCCGTATTGACCTGAGCAGGCGCCTGCGGCCCTACAAAGCCGGGCAGCCCATGGATCGTCCAGGCGGGCGACGCCGCCGCGCAGCAAAGCTGGGCGGAAAAGGGATCGGCCCACGTGTCCTCCTGAGCGCTGCCCACGGCAACGTACCGGGGCGCGATGGCCGCCAGCAGAAAATGCTGGTCATAAGGCCGCGGAACAGCCGGATCAATATACTGATTCCGATTGCCACAGAACCAATACGGAAACGTGCGGGCCATGAAAGCATAATCCTCCGCGCCGGGATGCTTGGTTTGTTCCAGGGCATCTCCGCCGCATCCCGAACAATTGGCAAAGGTAAATCGCACCCGTTCATCCAAAGCACCGCACAGCAGCGCTGCTTTTCCCAAGCGTGAATGGCCTGCCACCGCGACGCTGCGCCTGTCCACTTCCTGACGGGTGAGCAAATAATCCAGCGCCCGACTGGCTCCAAACGCCCACATGGATAACTTCCCCCAATCGGTTTCGGGATGGCTTCTGGCATAAAGGCCGGCCAGCCCTTTTTTCATATTCCCGTCATCCGACGTAATGTCGGTATAGCAAAACACAGCGAGGGCGAATCCATGATCGATGATTTCCTCCGCGGGGAAATAGGGATCGTATGCGTCCGGGCGGAAATTGATGAAAAGGATCAAGGGACGGGGCTGATGATCAGAAGGGCAGAAGAAAAGCAGAGGGAATGAAAAGGGGCCGCCGGGCGTTTCAAAAGTGATCTGGATTTTCTCCAATTGGGCGTGGCCAGCGCAGCACGGCGTCAGGACATCCGTAATTTCGCCACGTGTTTTTCCATGATAGCGCGGCTGAATTCCATACTGTTCCGTTTCCAGCACGTGCAAAAGTTCCTTCCGCCGCTTTTCCCATTGCGCGGGCGAAAGAACGGGCGAGCCGTCCTCGCATTTCATTAAATCAGGCAGATACATGCTTTTCACCTCACAGCTTTAGAACGATTTTGTCCGGCAGAGTATCCAGCAGCCGAAGGGCGTCCGCCTGGGCTTCAATGGCGTTCAGTCCCATTTACCGCCTCCTTGGGTGAATTCAGTTTGGCTGCGGGTTCTGACCGGCAAATGTGCAAGGAAAGCACAGCACAACCTGCGTGCCGCCCTCCGGCGGGCAGGAAACCCGGAGCCCGTACTGCGCCCCAAAGTGATTGCGCAGGCGGTTATGGATGTTCACCAAAGCCAGCCCCTGTCCCTCGGCCACTTGCAGGGAATCGTGAATACCGTCTGCCTGCAGCTTTTTCTGGAGTTGGCGAAGGGTCTCTGCGTCGATGCCCACGCCATTGTCCGATATGTTCATTTCACAGTTTCCGTTTTCAGAGCGATGGCATTCAACGGTTAGCTCGCCACGATCCTTTTTTGATTCCAGCCCATGGTAAACAGCGTTTTCTACCACCGGCTGAAGGATAAAGCGCGGAATGAGAACGGATAGCAAAGCATCATCCAAATGGAAAATGAAATCGAAGCGGTTTTCAAACCGGATGCGGATGATGTTGAGATAGCTGTTCACGATATCAAGCTCTTCCTTGAGCGTGACCATATCCTTGCCCTTGATGCAGTAGCGCATGATGCCCGAAAGGGAATTGGTGATGGATACGATTTCCTGGCTGCCGAGGCTGTAGCCAAAGCCCCGCAGGCAGTCCAGCGTATTGTATAAAAAATGGGGGTTGATTTGGCTTTGCAGCGCGGCCAGCTCTGCCCGCTTTTTTCCCAGCGATAGCTCGTACATCCTCGTTTGGTTGCGGATGTTCGCCTTCGTCATGTCGGCCACCTTGTCCAGCAGAATATTGATTTCGGTACAGAACAGGCCAATCTCGTTGTTTGGGCTGATATGGATTCGGTTTTCCAGCTTCTCATCCAGGCCGTGCTCGATAAAATCGGTGATTTGCGCCAAGGGGTGGGTGATGCTGTGGCGCAGATGGATACCCCACAAGGCCACCAGCCCGGCAAAAATGACGCAGATCAGCATCCCTTGGAAGAACAGCGGTTTCAGATCCACGGATATTTCGTGAACGGGAACGATGCTCGTCAGATCCCAGTTCAGGGCGGATACATGAACGGAATCACTGATGCAGCTGACCCCGTTCAGCTTTACTTTCCGTATGCCCCCATCCGCCGCTTTGGAGAAGCTATCGCTTGACAACAAGCTCATGGCTGTATCCCGATCGCCGGAGGCGCTCACGGGAATTCCCTGTGTATTGGTCAGGATCAGCAGCGAACCCGGTGTGGCCGCTGCGCTTTTCAGATTATAGTCCAGCAGGGAAACGCGGGAAAAGATGACGCAGGTGCCGATTTTTTCGTGAATCCTGGCACCGGAGCGGGTGTTGTAGACGGGCCGTACATAAACGAAAAAGTGCGTGTTGCTGTAGGTGTCAAACACCGGGCCTAAGAAGCAGGGCTCTGAATAATCCTCCTGAAAAATTCCGTAGGTTTGGTCCAGCGCGTCCAGCGCAATGATGTTATGCTCCGTGGCGCTGATAATCACGTTTTGTCTGTCCACCAGGATGATGTGGCTGACGGAGTTGCTGTAATTCAGCAGGCTGCCGGCAAAGTTGGAAAAGGTCTGCCCGTATTCCAGCCGTTTGGCTGAGGTTTCCGCTTTCAGGTATTGCTGTACGGTGTCATTGTTGCTCAGGGAATCCGCCACGTAAGACATATCCGCCCCGATGCGGCTCAGATTGTCGCTGAGCTGTTCCAGCAGGGTATGGACAAAGGTGACGTTCTTTTTCTCTGTCAGGCTCTGAGCGCTGAAATAAAAAATGCTGCCCATCACCAGGATCACGAGCACTGTGAGGGTAATCAGCAGGGCGATCTGAACGCGCAGGGAGGCCCAAACGTGCTTCCGCTCCATTTTATTTTTTCCTCTTTTCTTCCCGGTAAGCGCCAGGCGTTTGGCCGAAGTAATTCTTAAACGCGGTAAAAAAATGGGTGTAATTGCTGTACCCGGTCAGCATGGCGATTTTATTCACGCTTTGATTGGTAATCACCAGCAATTCCGCCGCCTGCTTCATGCGCCGCTGGGTAATATATTTGGTGAAGGTTTGTCCCGTAATAGAGCGAAACAGCTCGCTGCAATATGTATAGTTCAGGTGAAAATGGTTGGCGAGCTCCTGCAGGGAAAGCTCCTCCTGAAAATGCTGATCTACATATTCCAGCAGTTCCAGGAACGCGGGGCTGACGTCGCCGGCCCGCACCAGCATGGGTTCATCGCCAATCTCCACGCCTGCCAGGGCATCCTCCAGCAGCTTATACTGCTGTACGGGAATCAGCCCTTCCAAGGGGATGCCGGGCGTGTAGCAGCAGCGGGCCTGCGGCAGCGCGCTCAGCGCGGTGCATACCGTTTCTTCGGGTAAAGGAGCGCAAATCAGCATTTGATCTGCGGCGGGCCAGAAAACCAGGCTGTGGGGAAGGAACGCGGCAGCCGCGTATAGCGCGTTGGGATCGGCGGAGGAAACCAAGGCGAGCACCATTTTGCCTTCGGGCGCGGCAAGCCCGCAGCCCGCAAAAAGGGAACACAGAGGAGCATAGGAGTTAAGCGCCGCGATCTGAGAGGGATCGTTGGCAGCGTGCAGCGCGCGCAGATGATCCGCCAGGCGGCGCAAGGCGGCTTCGGCGTCATCAGGCAGAACGGGCTTTAGGCAATAATCGAAGGAACGAAGCCGCAGCGCTCCCTGCACATAATCGAAATCCGAATAGCCGCTCAGCACGATAAAGACCGTATCAATCCTTTCATCCCCACAGGAGCGAATCAGGTCAATGCCGTTCATGCCGGGCATACGGATATCCACAATGGCGGCGTCAAAACGCTCCCGCCGAAGCATATCCAGCGCAGCAAAGGGATCCGTGGTGGTCAGCGGGGCAGAAAAACCGTATTTTTCCCATGGAAAAGAATGGGCTGTGGAAAACAGCGCCATCGGTTCATCATCCACGATCAATACACGAAACATGATTTTCCCTTTCTCATTACGGCAGGCCATGTTGTAAAGCTCCGTCCTGTGTATTATAGCAACCCAATGAACGCTTGTCCATGGCATTTCATGGCGCACACGGCAAAAAAATGACCATTCCGAAAAAATCGGAGTGTCAAACCGAAAATATATCATTACAGATCAATAGCTGAAATGGTAAAATATTTTCAACATAGTACATGAAAGCGGGTGATGGCGCATGGAACACAATGATACCGCTTTACCGCACGTGAGAAAGCAATCCCTGGGCACCCGGATTCTGAAAAACCGTTGGATCTACCTGTTCCTTCTGCCCGGCATCGCATTTGTGATTCTGTTTTGCTACGGCCCCATGTACGGCTTGGTCGTGGCGTTCAAGGATTATAAAATCAGCAAAGGCATCCTGGGCAGTCCCTTCGCTGATCCATGGTTTTCCAATTTCACGCTCATGCTCAAGGACAAACGGTTTATCGCCGCGTTTTTCAACACCATCCGAATGGGCCTTGCATACATCATCACCGGTTTTCCGGGGCCGATCATTCTGGCCCTGCTGCTCAATGAGCTGCATGGCAGCCGGTATAAGCGGACCCTTCAAGTTATTTATACCTTTCCCAACTTCCTCAGCTGGGTCATCGTGGGCGGCCTCATGACCACCATCTTTGCCGGAGAAGGTGTGGTAAACAGCTTGATCCGGGCGGCAGGCGGGCAGACCTACGGGTTCCTGACGGATAAGGGCCTGATTCGTCCCCTGCTGTATATCACCAGCATCTGGAAGGGCACCGGCTGGTCGGCCATTCTGTACCTGGCCGGCATCGCCAGCATCAGCCCGGAGCTGTACGAAGCCGCGGAGGTGGACGGCGCTAACCGATACCATAAAATGCTCTATATCACTTGGCCGGAGATTCGCTCCACCGCGGTTATCCTGCTGATCCTCTCCTTCGGCGGCATTATGAGCAAGGGCTACGACCAGATTTTGAACATGACCAACGCCGTCGTACGGGACGCGGCGGAAACCATCGACACCTATATCTACCGCATTACCTTCCAGGAAAAGCCTAAATATGGCTTCAGCACCGCCATCGGCCTGTCCAAATCCGTAATCAACTTCTGCTTCCTGCTGATTGCCAATAAACTGGCTAAGCTGCTCGGAGAAGGAGGAATCATGTGATGAATAGGGAAGGCACGACGGGAAAGCTGCGCAAGGTTGAGGGGTTTGATGTTTTCAACGTGATTTTTCTGCTCTTTCTGGCTTTGATCGTCATCATCCCGTTTTATTACACCATCGTTCGTTCGTTCCTGACCCAGCAGGAATTCATCATGAACGGCACCACCCTGCTTCCCCGGCAGCCCACCCTCGGCAATTACCGGGACATTTTCGTGGGTACGGGCATGATGCGCGCGTTCTTCAATTCCGTTCTGTATACCGTCCTGGGCACCGCCTTCAGTATGTTTCTGGCCACCACCCTGGCCTATGGACTAAGCAAGAAAAACTACCCCGGCCGGGCGCTGTTTCAGAACATGATTATTTTCACCATGTACTTTGGCGGCGGTGTGGTTCCCTTCTTCCTTTTGATTAAGGATTTGGGACTGTACGGCAACCGCTTCGCGGTGGTGATCGCCCTGGCCTTCAATGCGTTCAATATGATTATCCTGCGCAATTTCTTCGAGGCGCTCCCGCCCGATCTGGAAGAAGCGGCCATGCTGGACGGGGCTTCGGCCGTCCGAATCTTCTGGCAGATCGTGTTGCCGCTGATGAAGCCCGCCCTGGCTACGGTCACGCTGTATTTTGTGGTAGACCGGTGGAACGAATGGTTCTGGAGCAATCTGGTACTGATCGACAGCAAAATGTGGCCCATGCAGCTGGAGCTCAGGCAGATTTTGTGGACCAGCAGCCAAATGGCAGCGGATGTACCCGCGGAAATTGGCCGCCGCACCTATGCCGAAGGGATGAAAGCCGCCGCCGTAATCGTTACCATGCTGCCCATCATGTGCGTGTATCCCTTCCTGCAAAAATACTTCGCCAAGGGCGTCATGATCGGGGCCATCAAGTCCTGATCCCGTTTTTCCCTGATTTTGTTTCCTATGGTCTATGCACCCCTGATCCGGGGGTGATAGAAAATAAAAAGGAGGTATCCCTATGAGCAAGCGTTTTCTCTCTCTGGCGTTGACCCTGGTGATGGTTCTCTCTCTGGCGCTCGCCGCCGTCCCCGCTCTGGCGGAAGAAAACCCCTATGCTGAGCATCTGAGCTTCACCGTCTTTACCATCGACGGCGCGGACGATATGTTCGACTGGCCTCTGGTCAAGCAGGCGATGGAAAAATTCAACTTCGACTTCAACATCCATCTGGTTGCCTGGGATTCCTGGGACGAATCCACCCGCACCCTGGCCTACACCCAGAGCCTGCCCGAAGTGATCGCCTGGTACAACCTGAACAAGGACGAGTACCTGGAGTGGGTGGAAGAAGACGTATTCAAGGCTCTGCCCGATGATATGTCTGCTTACCCCAACCTGCAAAGGCTGATCGACACCTACACCTGCTTCAACGAATTCCGAGTGGACGGAAAGCTTTATGCTTTCCCCAAGATCAAGAACAGCAACCCCGTGAACCTGTACACCACCTACATGTTCGCCTACCGCCGCGACTGGGCGCGGGAAATGGGCTATGATTTCGCTCCCGTGCAAACCCTGACCTATGACGAATTCCTGGCTTACCTGCGTGACGTGAAGGCCAAGGATCCCGGCCACATGGGCGACAAGCTGGTGCCCCTCGACCTGGACAACGGCGGCAACCATTGGGCGCTGCTGGCTCAGCAGTGGAATCAGCGTATCGGTTCCTTTGATATCGTGGACGGCCAGTATGTGTGGGGCGCCCAGAACGAATCCTCTCTGGAAGCTATCAAGCAGATCAAGACCATGTACGATGAAGGCCTGTTGGCCATGGATAGCTATAATGATTCCAACAACGCGGGCCGCGAACGCTTCCTGGCCGGCCGCTCCGCTGTGCTCTACGGCAACCTGGGCGCCACGATTCTGCAGAATACTGCCCGTACCTTGGCCACCAACATCGAAGGCTTCCAGGAAGAAGATCTGGGCATCATCTGCCTTGAAACCCCCGACGGCACCTATCATGTGAGCCAGATCGACGAATGGTGGGGCGCTTTCGCCTTTGCCAACAACTGCCGCGACGAAGTGATGGAACGCTGGCTGGCCGTGGGCAACTGGCTGCTGGACGAAGAACAGGTGGAAACCTACGCTTACGGCGTGCGCGGCGAAGACTGGGATAAGGATGAAAACGGCAATGTGGTGCTGCACTACACCGACGAGGATATTTCCGCTACCGGCAGCAAGTACTACATCGCCCAGGAGCGCGCGTTCCAGAAGTACTTCATCCTGGAAGGCCTGGAAGTGTATCTGCCTGGCAACCCTGCTTACAGCAGTTACATCATCAACGACCTGTTCACCACCAACATGAAGACTTGGGAAAGCAACGCTTCCTTTGCCGCTACCGACTATAACCTGAGCAACACCAAGAATCAGGACTTCTACAGCTTCCGCTCCGCCGTAATCAACGATGTGAAGAATATCGTGATCCAGGCCGTCATCTCTGACGATCCCGCCGCTGTGTGGAATTCCTTCGTGGAAGAACACGCCGAGGAAGGCGCCAAGATCGCCGCTGCCCTGACGGAAGAATTCCTGAAGTAATCGCGGACGTGAAAGGGGCAGGGGGATTCCGAAAGGAAAGCCCTCTGCCCCCCTGTTTCTATGAAGACGGTATTGGAAAAACCTATGCGCGGCGCGGCTGTGTCGCTGTGTTCAGATCACGCGCGATCGGTATGATGTGAAGACAGCGGCCGTTCATTAGCGAAGGGGGCGAAAACGGAATGCCGGAAGGTCTGCATCCTTTGGCAATTACCATGTGGGATTTTTCCTGGATTGAGCGGCGCTGGCCCGGCGCAGGCTTTGAAAGCTGGGATGAAGCGCTGGATCAATTGACGGAGCGGGGATATGACGCGGTTCGCATCGACGCCTTCCCC
Source organism: uncultured Clostridia bacterium (assembly GCA_946615495.1). Classification (GTDB taxonomy): domain Bacteria; phylum Bacillota; class Clostridia; order Christensenellales; family Aristaeellaceae; genus RUG563. Next base: position 28,960 of record CAMOHY010000001.1, on the reverse strand, counting down.
CATCTGATTTCCGCTGATCCTCAAAAGGAATGGACGCTGATCCCTGTCTGGTATAGCAACGATTGGGGAAGCCCCTATATCAATCGGGTGCGGCTGGTGCCGCAGCTGCTTGCTTTTCTGGAAAAATGCCGCGAAAAGCGCGTCAAGGTGGGCTTGAGCACCTGGTACCGGGAGGACCGGGACGATGTCAGAAAAGCCCTGAACGCCCCGGAAAAAATGGCGGAATGCTGGATCGATACATTGCGCCTGATTGAAGATGCGGGGCTCATGGACGTGATCCTGTATGTGGACTTATGCAATGAATGGCCCGGCGATTTTTGGGCGCCTTTTTTTACCAACGATCCTCCCTGGATGACCTGGAGCTGCTGGCATACGGACGCATCCATGGCCTATATGCGCAAGGCGATCCGGCTTGTAAGAAACGCGTATCCCCATTTGCCCTATTGCTTTTCCTTTGACGGCGAATCCACCCGGTATTACAGGGAAAAGGATTTGTCCTTTTTCGACCTGGCGGAGCACCATATCTGGATGACCAAGCTGAACCAACAGCAATTTTACCGCGAGGTAGGCCAGGCCAAGGATGGCCGGTTCACGGAGGAAGCCTATCATCTTCTGTCCGATCACGCGCTGGACGTATACGCGGGGAAAAAGGATTATTGGCGCGCGCTCCTATCGGACGGCATCAACACACTGGCCCAGGACGCGAAAGCAGCTGGGCTGCCTCTTGCCACCACGGAATGCTGGGCCATTACGGACTACAAGGATTATCCTATGCTTCCCTGGGATTGGGTGAAAGAGCTGTGCGCCTTGGGCGTGAAAACGGCGTGCGCAACGGGGCAATGGGCGCTGATTGCCACCAGCAATTTTGCCGCGCCGCAGTTTCGCGGCATGTGGCGCGATACCGCCTGGCATCGCCGCCTGACGGATCAAATCCACGCATCAGCGCTGCCAAAGGAGTTGGATGCTTCTCCCCTGCGGGAAACGATGCAATGGCATACTCCAAAATAAAGGAGCAGATTCGATGCGAAAAATCATCAGCCTGAACGGCGTTTGGAAGCTGAAAGGCACCGCCGCCTACGTGCCTCTCCGGGACAAAAGCATGGAAACAGGAAAACCTTTGGAGGGCATCACTCAATGGATCGACGCCTGCGTCCCCGGCGGCGTAACCCGCGCTTTGTACAACGCGGGTTATATCGAGCACCCCTATGTGGATATGAACAGCCTGAAATGCGAATGGATCGAAAACCGCTGGTGGATTTACCGCCGTGAATTCGACCGGACGCCCATGGATGGAAAGAAGCGAATTTTTCTCCAGTTCGACGGGGTGGATTACGCCTGCATGGTGTATCTGAACGGCGTGCTGCTGGGCAGCCATGAAGGAATGTTTGAAGATTTTCGCTTTGATATTACGGAACAATATCAGGCAAACGAGCATTTTATTCTGGACGTGCTGATCCTGCACGCACCGGATGAAATGGGACAAATCGGTTTCACCAGCAAAACCTCCACCCAGAAAAGCCGGTTTAATTACAAATGGGATTTCAGTACCCGGCTGGTGAACCTGGGCATTTGGCAAAGCGTGTGCCTGATTGGCGATGAAGAAGCGGCCATAAGCGATCTATTTGTTACCTCCGATGTGCTGCCGGGCGGAGAGGGCTTGCTTTCGGTGCGGTTTGAGGCGGCGCGGCATGAATCCTGCGTTCTGAGCGCCAAGGTTGCCTGCTCGTTTGATGGGGCGCTGGCCGCGGAGCAAAGCATGAAGGCGGATGAGGACCAGTTTTCCGCTGAAGTGACGATTCCTGATCCTCAGCTTTGGTATCCCAACGGAATCGGCCCCCAACCTCTGTACGATGTAACCGTTACCCTGTATGGCGGCGGCCAAATATTGGATGAGCGAAAGCTGAAGCAGGGCATCCGCCATTTTGAAATGGTGCAAAATGAAGGCGCACCGCAGGGTGCGCTGCCCTATACTGCGGTGGTCAATGGCGTTCGGGTGTATATGAAGGGCGTAAATGTGACGCCTATGGATCATATCTATGGGGATGTGACCCGTGAGCAGGTGGAATTTCAGCTGGGCCAGGCAGCGGCCCTGAACGCCAACATCGTGCGGGTGTGGGGCGGGGGCTTGATTGAAACGGAACAGTTTTACGATTGCTGCGATCGGCTTGGCCTCATGGTGTGGCAGGAGTTCATCCAGTCCAGCTCCGGCGTGGATAATATTCCTTCCGAGGAGCCAGGGTTTTTGGAACTGCTGAAAAAAGCTGCGACTCACGCGCTCAAAATCAAGCGGAACCATACGTCGCTGGTGATCTGGAGCGGCGGCAACGAACTGATGGACGGGCAGAAAAAGCCCATGACACTGAAAAACAAAAATCTATCCATGCTGGCGGAGCTTGCGCACACGCTTGATCCGGACCGCTGCTTTTTGCCTACCTCGCCCTCCGGCCCTCAGGCGCATATTTCCCAAACGCCCAACTTTAGTCATGACGTGCACGGCTGGTGGCAGTATCAGGGAAACCCCATCCAATACAGTTACTTTGGGGATACGGACAGCCTGCTCCACAGCGAATTTGGCTGCGACGGCATGAGCTGCATGCAAACGGTTTGCCGGCAGCTGTCCGTTCGGCCTGCGCGGCCGGAACGGATGCACGACAACGATTTATGGCGCTTTCACGGCGATTGGTGGTGTACCTATGACCGAGAGGAGCGCATGTTTGGGCATGTGGAAAATCTGGAGCTGTATATCCGCCTGAGCCAATGGATGCAGGCGGAAGGGCTGCGGTTTATTTTAGAGGCCAACCAAAGGAGAAAGTGGCGCAACAGCGGCAGCATCATCTGGCAGCTGAGCGAGCCTTGGCCCAATCTATCCTGTACTGCTATCGTGGATTATTACGGGCACGCCAAGCAGGCGTATTTCTGGGCGAAAAAGGCCTTTTCGCCTTTGCATGTTTCGCTGAATTACCGGCGGCTGGATTACGCGCCGGGAACGCGTTTTTGCGAAGACGTCGTGATATTTACCGATCACCGCAGAGCGGGCGAAGCGCTGGTGACGGCGCGGGTGATGGATTTATCCGGGAATTGCTATGCGCAGATGAAGGAAACAACTGCGCTGGAAGCGAATAAGGCAAATGACGTGGGAAAATTGGCTTTTACCATGCCCGATCCGGCGGATGGGCTGGTGCTGGTGCGATTGATAGCCGAGCTGAATGGCGAAAAAAGCTTCAATGAATATTGGTTTGCGACCCATGCGGTTCGCCCCTATCAGGCGGCGGCTGCCCTGCATGGCGGTAGGCTGGAAGCTGCGCTAAAGGACGCAGGCCCGAACGGCGGCGTGCTTTGCATGCGGAATACGGGCGATAAAGCCATCCTGCACGCCTGTGTGGAGGACGCTTCCGGCGAATGGAATCTGATGCCGGAGGAGAATTTTATCACCCTGCTGCCGGGAGAAAGCGCCCAGGTGCGCATCCGCTGGTCGCGGCGCTTCCGCGTCGGCTTTGACACGTTTGAGCCCTTTACCACGAGCCTCCCCGCGTTGGCCGTGCTGGGAATCGGCCTGGATTCGGGCTGCCGGGTGGAGGAATAGGAGAAAGATATGATTGATACGAAGGTGAACATTGCAACCGGAAAACTGACGGGCGGCGGCGTTGTGAATTCCCGCCGAACCATAGGCGATTTAAAAAACGTGTTTCTCCACGAAGCTGTCCGGGCGGCAATGGACCCCGGCACGGTGGTATACGAAGTGCAAAGCCATGAGGCGGTGCCTCAGGGCACGCCTGGCGGGCTGTTTTTCGGCACCAGCAATGTGATGCCCGGCCAGGTGGGGGGGGAATACTTCATGACAAAAGGTCATTACCACGCACGCAGGGAATGCGCCGAATATTATTGGTGCATTGAGGGAACGGGCGCGCTGATCCTGATGGATGAAAAGGGAAAATGCTGGTATGAACCCATGGCGCCCGGAACGCTGCACTACATTCCGGGTTATGTGGCCCACCGTTTGGCCAATACGGGAAACACGCCGCTGCGGGTAGGCGCCTGCTGGCCGTCGGACGCGGGACACGATTACGCCTCCATCTCGGAAAGCGGGTTTACCGCCAGGCTGATGAATGTGGAAGGCAAGCCAACGCTGGTTCCCTGCGGGAAGGAATAAAATCGGATGAAACACAGCAATTATGATAAAGAACCTACCCTGGCCGTTCCACCGGGACCGGATATACATGCCTGGCAGGGCTGGGAAAGTATCGGCGCGGAATTGCGCCGCGCGGCGTCCGGACGGGCAAAAACCGTGCTTTGCGTGGACTGCTATCACGGCGTATGGGAAAAAGATGTCCTGACTGCCCTGACCGAACAAGTGCAGCCGGATCACGTTTTTTTATCCTCCCAGGCGGCGCTGGACCAAGAAACCGTGAACCAAATGATTGCCGATCACGTGACCAACGACAGAGTGTTCGGAATCCTGTCCCATCATCGAATGGAACAATTCTTTGATTCAAAAAAGCTGGAGGAAATGCGCGCGCAAATCAGCGCTGCCCAGGGGCTGATCCTGGTGTTCGGCGTAGGCGCGGCGCTGTTGTGCCGCCCAGATGTGCTGATTTACGCGGATATGGCGCGGTGGGAAATCCAGCGGCGGTTCCGGTCGGGCAGGCTTGCCAACTGGCTGAATGATAATTACACAGAGGATACCCTTCGCAAATACAAGCGCGCTTTCTTTGTGGATTGGCGTGTGCTGGACAGGCATAAACGGGCGCTGTTTTCTTCCATGGATTATGTGCTGGACACCAATGAGGAAAAATGCCCCAAAATGATGACGGGCAAGGCGTTTTTCGCTGGCTTGAGAGAAGCAGCCTCCCGCCCATTTCGGGTAAAACCCTATTTTGATCCCGGCGTTTGGGGCGGGCAATGGATGAAGGAAGTGTGCGGCCTGGACCGAACCCAACCCAATTATGCCTGGAGCTTTGACGGTGTGCCAGAAGAAAACAGCCTGCTGCTGGAAGTGGAAGGAATCGTGCTGGAAATACCGGCTATTGATCTGGTGTTCACAAAGCCTCGCGAATTGCTGGGTGAAAAGGTACACGCCCGTTTCGGGGAAGAATTTCCCATTCGTTTTGATTTTCTGGACACCATGGGCGGCGGAAATCTGAGCTTGCAGGTGCATCCTTTGACCGGCTATATCCAGGATACCTTCGGCATGAATTACACTCAGGACGAAAGCTACTATATCCTGGACGCGGATGAAACGGATGATACCCATGTGTATCTGGGCTGCAAAACCGGCATCGACCGGGACGAATTCGTTCAGGCGCTTTCAGAGAGCCAGAAAACCGGCGTGTTCGATGCGGAAAAGTACGTCAATGTGATTCCCGCCAAAAAACACGATCATTTTCTGATTCCCGCGGGCACTATTCACTGTTCGGGGAAGAACTGCATGGTGCTGGAAATCAGCGCTACGCCGTATATTTTTACCTTCAAGCTGTGGGACTGGGGCCGGCTGGGCCTGGATGGAAAGCCCCGGCCCATCCATCTGGAGCACGGAAAAAAGAACATCCAGTTTGACCGGGACACGGAATGGGTGATGAACAACCTGGTGAACCGGGTGGAGCTGGTGCGGCAGGAACCAGGAATTCGAGAGGAAAGAACGGGGCTTCACGAGCTGGAATTCATCGAAACCAGGCGCCACTGGTTCAGCAAAACCGTTAGCCATGAAACGCGGGGCAGCGTGAATGTGCTCAACCTGGTGGAAGGGGAAGAAGCGGTGGTGGAAAGCCCGGAAAACCGCTTTGCGCCTTTCATCGTGCACTACGCGGAAACCTTCATCATTCCCGCAGCCGTGGAGCGGTATACCATTTCTCCTCACGGGCCCAGCGAAGGAAAAACCATCGCCACCATCAAAGCGTATGTGAGAACATAGATCAATTGAGGAGGGAATTTTCGGTGAATTTTGATCCTGGCTTCGACATTGAGCCGCTTCCAGGCTGCGCTGGATTTCGCCTGGGAGAAGATTGCTTTGACCGGGGCGTGGAATACAGACGGTTGGACGCCCTGCGCCAGAGCCTTATGGAGCCGGACTGCGAGGGCCCCGATCCCGTTTACGCCATTATGATGGACGTGGGCAGAAAGCAGGATCTGCCCGCCCTACAGGAACGGATGCTCCTCTTCGGCGTAGTTACTTACGCTGCAGGGCAGCTGGGCCGGGAACCCATCCGCAGCCAGGGCCACATTCACAAGGTATCGGCCCATTGCGGCTGGTCCACGCCTGAGGTGTATGAAATTTGGCAGGGCAAAGCCGTCATCTATATGCAGGAAACCGCTCAGGACAATCCGGGCCGCTGCTTCGCCGTGGAAGCGGAGCCGGGAGACGTGGTGGTGGTGCCGCCCTGCTGGGCGCATGCGACCATCAGCGCTGATCCTTCCCAGCCTCTCACGTTCGGGGCCTGGTGCGATCGTGATTACGGGTTTGAATACGGCGACGTGCGGCGGCACGGCGGTATTGCCTGGTTTCCGCTGGTAGAGGAAGGCGGAGGACTTCGCTGGGAGAAAAACCCTGCTTACCGCGCAGAGCGTTTAATCATCAAAAAACCGGAATGGTATATACGGCTTGGCTTGGAAGAAGGAAAGCCGATCTACCGGCAGTTTATGGAGGACCCCGACCGGTTTCTTTTCGTTTCTGATCCTGCGCGGGTGCAAACGGTGTGGCAGGGCTTTGTGCCGTAATATTTTTAGAAGATAAAAAACGGGAGGAAAAGCATGCGTTTTCCAAAGGACTTTCTGTGGGGCACAGCCACTTCTTCTTACCAGATTGAAGGCGGCGCGCGGGATGACGGTAAGGGCCCATCGATTTGGGACGAATTTGTTCGCCGTCCTGGTACGGTAAAAGATCAAAGTAACGGCGATACGGCCATTGACCATTATCATCGTTTTCAGGATGATATTCAATTGATGGCCCAAATGGGTATCCGCAATTACCGGTTCTCCATCAGTTGGCCCCGGATGATGCCGGAAGGCATTGGCGCTGTTTGTGAAAAAGGGCTCGCTTTCTATTCTGAGCTGGTGGATTGCCTACTTTCTTTCGGCATCCGGCCTTTCTGCACCCTGTATCATTGGGATCTGCCCAGCGCGCTGCAGCGGCGGGGCGGGTGGCTTTCTCCCGATATGCCGGAATGGTTTGCCGGTTATGTGCGCGTGGTGGCGAAATGCCTGGGGGACCGCTGCAAGGATTATATCACCATCAATGAGCCCCAATGTATTATCGGATCGGGCTATTCCCTGGGCGTGCATGCGCCGGGCCTGCGCTGCGGCGCGGATGATATCGTGCGGATGGATCACAATCTGATGCTGGCCCATGGCCGGGCCGTGCAAACGCTGCGGGAGCTGGTTCCGGATGCGCGCGTCGGCTATGCGCCTTGCGGCGATCCGGCGGTGCCATTTACTGAACAGACCCAGGACGTGGAAGCAGCGCGGCAGGCGTATTTTGAGTGTGCGCCCGACAGCGTGATCGGCCCCGCCTGGAATATCGCCTGGTTTTCCGATCCGGTCATGCTGGGCGTTTATCCCCAGGACGGCCTGAAAGGATATGAACAATATCTGCCCCGTGGGTGGGAAAAAGATTTGGAGATCATCCACCAGCCTCTGGATTTTTACGGCCAAAACATTTATCAGGGGAAGCTTTGGCGGGCGGGGAAAAACGGACGGCCCGAACCTGTGCCGTTCCCGGCGGGCCATCCGCGCAATGCCTTGGACTGGCCCCTCCTGCCGGACAGTCTGTATTGGGGGCCCCGTTTTCTGTATGAACGGTATCAAACGCCCATCATGATTACGGAAAACGGGTTCGATGCCCATGACGCGGTGAGCCTGGACGGAAAGGTGCACGATCCCAATCGTCAGGACTATCTGCATCGTTATCTGCTCTCCCTCAAGCGGGCCGTGGAGGAAAAGGTGGATATTAGAGGTTATTTCTACTGGAGCTTCTTTGATAATTTTGAATGGTCGAATGGATACCGGGAGCGTTTTGGCCTGACCTATGTGGATTATCAGACACAGAAACGCACCGTGAAAGACAGCGCTTTTTGGTACAAGAAAGTGATGGAAACAAACGGTGAATGCTTGTAAGAAGCAAGGAGTGAAAACAATATGAAATTTACGGTTGTTGGTGCAGGCAGCTCCTATACGCCGGAGCTTTTGGATGAATTAGCCGTGCGCAAAGATCAATTGCCCGTGGATGAAATGGTGCTGTATGATATCGACGAAAAACGGCTGGAAATCATGACGGGGTTTTGCCGGCGCTTTGCGAAAAAGAAGGGGCTGGCTGTGCCCATCCGCTCCACCCTGATATTGGACGACGCGTTGGACGGCGCGGATTTTGTGGATACCCAGATTCGCGTGGGCGGCAACCGGCAGCGCGTGGTGGATGAAAAAATCCCCATCCGCTACGGCTTGGTGGGTCAGGAAACCACCGGGGCGGGCGGCATGATGAAGGCCATGCGCACCATCCCCGTCATGCTGCACGTGGCGGAAAGGATGGAAAAGCTTTCTCCCCATGGGTGGCTAATCAATTACACCAACCCCACCGGGTTGATTACGGAAGCCGTTACCCGCTATACGAAGGCCAACATTGCCGGGTTCTGCTCCGGCGGCATTTTCCCCAAAATGTGGGCTAAAAAAGCCTTTGGCGTGGAATACAGGCAGGTGCAATACGACTATGTGGGCCTGAATCACATGAATTTTATCAGCAACATCACCATCGACGGAAAACCTTTAACCGAGGAGCAGTTTGAAGCGCTGGCCAAGGTGAACGATGCCATCGACCTGGATTTGCAAAAGCTCATGGGCGTGCTGCCCAGCCCGTATCTGGCCTGGTATTACCACACGAAGCGCAGAGTGCAATGGCTGAAAGACGCGAAAATGACCCGGGGCGAGGAAGTGCAGCTGCTGGAAAAGGAAGTGTACGCTGCCTACGCGGATCCCGCCTGCGATGAAAAGCCCGCGGCGCTGGCTAAACGGGGCGGCGGCGGTTACAGCGAAGTGGCCATGAATTTCGTCAACGCCGTATACAACAATCAGGATACTGAAATGGTGGTCAATGTGCCCAATCGCGGCGCGGTGCCCTTCCTGCCGGACAGCGCGGTGGTGGAAATCCCCTGCCTGGTAAATGCCCGTGGAATGGCCCCGCTGCACGTGGCGCATGTGCCTCCCATGTGCTGGGGCCTGATCGCCGAGGTGAAGAACTATGAGCAGCTGGCAGTGGAAGCAGCTGTGGAAGGCAGCGTGGAAAAAATGAAGCTGGCGCTGTTGGCCCATCCGCTGGTGCGGGATTATGAGCTGATCGAAAAAATGGTGCCGGAGCTGCTGGCGGCCAACAAAGAATTCCTGCCGCAGTTCCATTTATGATGGCTCCCGTTAGGCAGGGCGGTATCCTGGCCATTGACCAGGGAGCCAGCAAAACCCAGGTGCTTTTGGCCGATACGCGGGGGCACCTGCTGGCCGCGGGGAGAGGACCGGGGGCCTGCTGGTCCACGTCCGGCATGGATCAGGCCATGGACGGCCTGCGGCTTGCCATGCAGGATCTGGCCATCCAGGCAAAAGCAGATTTGCCGCCCATCTGTCAGGCCGTTGCGGGCATGTCAGGGGTGGATTGGCCGGGAGACGACAGAATCGTTGAAAAAGCGCTTTCCGGTGCGCTGGGGCTTACAGCATCCCAGGTTCGCGTAGTGAATGATTGCGTGATCGCCCTGCGTGCGGGCGCCGCTTCCGCCGCAGGAGCCGTGCTGTGCGCCGGTACCGGCTTCAACTGTGCCGTGAGAAACGGGATGGGGCAGGAGTGGGTCTTTGGCTATTATGTTCATGATGATTGCCAGGGCGGCAGCGCTTTGGGCCTGCGCGCCATTCAGGCGGTGATCGATATGGAATCGGGTCTGCGCAGGCCCACCGGACTGATCTTTCCTGTGCTGAATGCCATGGAGTGCAAAACGCCTATGGAGCTGCTTCGGAAAAAGGTGGAAGGGCGGCTGCACCACGATGCCGTGTGCGCATTGCCCAGGTTTGTGGAAGCGGCGGCGCTCAAAGGGGATGACACAGCAAATGAGCTATTATATCAGCTTGGCGCGGACATGGCCGATTACGCGGTGGCCGGTTTGAAAAAGCTGAATATGACGGCGCAGAAAACGGAAGTTGTTCTGTCCGGCAGCCTCTTCAAATGCCGGGCGGCAGCGCTGTGCCACGGCGTACAGGAACGATTGAGGCAAGGCGCGCCTTTGGCGGAAATCCGCCAAAGCAAATTGGAGCCGGTGGTGGGCGGCATCCTGCTCGCTCTGGACGCGCTGGACCAAGCCCCGAAGGAAACCATAGAGCAGGAAGCCGCGGGGCTCGGCCTGACCCGAATGGTCTGAAAGGAGGATAAAGGATGCGCTGCAACTGCCCCTATGTGATCTGTAAGCTCCACGGCGACTGCGCGGCCTGTATTGCCCATAATGTGCAAACCAACTGCCTGGCCCATTGCATGGAGGAGATTGCTATGCAAAAAGGCGCTTCGCTGCCGATTGGACTGCCGGACAGGGTATACCTGGAACGGGACGAAGAAGCCATGAGCCAAAGGAGCGCCATGCTTATTGCTCAGACAGCGCGTCAGCGGCCCGACGCCCTTTTTTCGTTGGCGGCGGGAAACACGGCGATACGAACGTATCAAATCCTGCGGGCAATGGCGGAAAAAGGAGAAGCAGATTTTTCAAAGGCGCATTTTGTGGCGCTGGATGAATGGCTGGATTTACAGGATGAGACAGAAAACTGCAACGCTTTCATGATGAAGCATTTCTATGGCCCGCTTCGCATCCGGGAAAGCCAGATCACCCGCTTTGATATTCATCTGCCGGATATTCAGGAAGCCTGCCGCCGGGTGGATCAGGCGATCCAGAATCACGGCGGCATCGATCTGATGCTGCTGGGCTTGGGCATGAATGGCCATCTGGGATTGAACGAGCCGGGCGGCGATTTTGACCGGTACGCCTGCGTGGTGGATTTGGATGAAACCACAGCGCGGGTGGGCCAAAAGTATTTTTCCGGTAGCATACGCCTGAGCCGGGGCATAACGCTGGGCGTTCGCCATATGTTTGAAAGTCGCTGCGTAATCCTGCAGGTGAGCGGCGAGCATAAAGCGGAGATCCTGGAAAAGATGGTTTTGACGCCCCCGACAGAAAAGCTGCCTGCCACCGTGCTCAAAATCCTGCCGCATGGCGTGCTGGTAACGGATCGCGCCGCCGCGGGCCGGGTAATCCCAATCCTGGAAAAAAGCGGAAGAACCTGGATTGACGGACGGAAGACAGGGGGGAGCGCAGGATGAACAGGGCCTGGTGGAAGGAAGCGGTGGTATACCAGATTTATCCGCGCAGCTTTATGGATTCAAACGGCGATGGTATCGGCGACTTGAATGGAATCATTTCCAAGCTGGATTATCTGAAATTGCTGGGGGTGGACGTGATCTGGCTGTCCCCGGTTTATCAATCGCCCAACGCGGACAATGGCTACGATATCAGCGATTATCAAGCAATCATGGCGGAATTTGGCACCATGGAGGATTTTGACCGGCTGCTTTCCCAAGCGCACGGCAAGGGTCTTAAGATTGTGATGGATCTGGTGGTGAACCATTCCTCCGATGAGCACAAATGGTTTGTAGAAAGCCGGAAAAGCGTGAACAGCCCTTACCGAAATTATTACATATGGCGGGATGGCAAAAATGGGGGGCCGCCCAACAACTGGGGCTCCTGGTTCGGCGGCTCCACCTGGACGCGGGACGGCGCCACAGGCATGTATTACCTGCATCTGTTTTCCCCGAAACAGCCGGATCTGAACTGGAGCAGCCCCGCCTTGCGGGACGAAATCTACCGTATGATGACCTGGTGGTGCGACAAGGGGATCGACGGCTTCAGGATGGACGTTATCAGCATGATTTCCAAGCCGGACATATTACCCGACGGACCGGCGGAAAATGGCGCGCAGTACGGCGATTTTACGCCTTACTGCATTCATGGCCCCCATGTGCATGAGTACCTGCGCGAAATGAACAGCCGGGTGCTTTCCCATTACGATATCATGACCGTGGGCGAAACCTCCGGGGTCACGGTGGAGCAGGCCCGGCTTTATGCCGGCGAGGATACGCATGAGCTGAACATGGTGTTTCAGTTTGAGCATGTGGATGTGCCGGGAAAATACGCGGGGTGGCGTACCAACAAAATCAGTATGCCGTTTCTGCGCGCCGTGTTCAGCAAATGGCAAACCGGGCTGAATGGCAAGGCATGGAACAGCCTGTTTCTGGGCAATCACGATCAGCCCCGTTCCGTATCCCAGTTTGGGGACGACAGACCGGCGTTCCGCGTGGTCAGCGCGAAGCTGCTGGCAACCTGGCTGCATATGATGCAGGGAACGCCGTATATTTATCAGGGCGAGGAGTTGGGCATGACCAACTGTCCCTTTGAATCGCTTTCCGAATTCCGTGATATCGACAGCCTGAACGGGTATCGCACCTGGGTGGAAAACGGGCCTTTGACCCATGCGCAATTCTGGCCCTTCCTGCTGTTCAAAAGCCGGGACAACGCGCGCACGCCGATGCAGTGGTCCGCCCGCCCCAACGCCGGCTTCACTACCGGCACGCCCTGGATTCGTGTCAATCCCAACTATACGGAAATCAATGCGGAAGCGGCGCTGGCCGATCCGAATTCCATCTTTTATTATTATCAAAAGCTGATTCGGCTTCGTAAAACCTATCCTGTAATCGTATATGGCTCGTATGCCTTGCTGGAAAAGAATGATCCAAATCTGTGCGTATATATCCGTGAATTGGCTGGAGAAAAATTACTGGTGATCTGTAACTTTTCGGACAAAAAACAGGCGTACACTTTGCCGGAAGGCTTTTCAGGCACGCAGATACTGATTACAAATCTGAACAGAAGCGCGGTGGATGAACCAAGCCTGACCTTGCAGCCCTACGAAGCGGTGGTGCTGCGCCGCCCGGTTTAAGCAAGGCGGGCTGCCAAAGGAAAGCAGCGATGAGCCTGAAGGACGATTCTATAAAAACACCCTGCTGCAATTTTTCATGTTGAGAGTGCAGCAGGGCGTTTCTTATTGAAGTGATGATGGATCCAAGAAAAATCCACGAAGTCATGAATAGGTCTTGGGAGCTTACGTCATTGCTTCAGCTCGCTTTCCCGATTGGTCACCACATAGAATTCCCAGGGCAGCTGATCCCAAGCGGAAGGAGCCTGCATACCAGCCCGGAGAATCCTCCATGGCTGTGTAGGTGCAGTTCATTAAATCAAAATAACTGCGCGATCGCAGCTTTAAGACTGAATCGGCCTGGAAAATCAGATCTCCCCCTTTCGGTTCATCATAGGAACCAATGCCATTTAGCGCCATGCCAGCACAGGAAAGGATATGCGGCTGCTCCATATGGGAATCATTATGAATGCTTGCCCCACAGACGTGGCATTGCGTCGGCCGCCGGGGCATCAAACGTATAAGCAAACCCAGGCCTTCTACCCGCATGAAATGTTCTTTTTCATTTTTTGGATGGAAAGCATGACTCATTCCCTGCATGCAGCATACGCCACAGCGTCGTGCGGCCGATGCCCAGCTGCCGGGCGGCCGCGCTTTGATTGCCGCCGTATTCTGCCAGCGCCCATTGAACGGCCATTTGCTCGATTTCCTCCAGATTTTTTCCCCGGATCATATCCGGAAAGGGAAGTGCGGGCTGATGGGCATACAGCCGCTTTTCTCGGTTAATGACCGGCCAGGTGTCCGCCTCCAGGATGTAGGCCGAGCTGGCGCTTTCTACCAGCTCCTCCAATACGCGGCGAAGCTGTTCATAGCCCGCGGGCCAGTCATAGTGGAGCATCAGCTGCATGGCCCCCTCCTCCAGTCCGGCAATCTCCTTGGCGGACCGCATGTTGAGAACGCTGATATACATACCGGCCAGGTGGGGAATTTCATTCCTGCGCTGCGCCAGGGGCGGCAAACAGATGAATGCGCTTCGGAGGCGGGAAAGCAATTGCTGGCAGCGGGGGGACAGGGCGGATTGAACCGTGGAGCCGGAGCAATCAAAGATCAGACGGCTTCGGCGCTCCAACTGCATATCATACATGGACAGCGTTAAGCGCTGAAACTGAACCTCCGTTAAATTGGCGATATGGCGAAAGTACAGCGTAATGCCGTTTTCCAGCAAAGGGGAATGATTGGATTCCAGCAAATGATTCCAGCCCTTTTCCTGCAGCAGGGCGCAATCGATTTCGCACAGCGGCGCGTTCTGGTCTTTTCCTTTGGCATAAATCAGCCGCGCAGCACAGTCCGTATCCATTTCCGTTTGTCCCGCCAGCAGAAGCGTTTCGCCGTCTTTGATGCCCGGCTCCGGCGGGATGGCAGACTGGACGATTTCGGAAAAAACATAAGCCGGATGGGCTTTGATTTCCTCTTTATCCCGATAGCGAATACCAAACTTTTCATAGGAGCTGCGTCCCCTGCCCGCTTGTATGCGCACGGCGGCATAGCGTTTTTCGCCGGTTTTGATCATTTGGCCATTTAATTGATATATGCAGCCTCCTGCTGAAAATTCCAGCCGTTTTTTCCCTTCCTGAAGCACCAAAAGGCCGCAGGCGTCCAGCCGCTTTTCCACCGTTTCCGGCAGCGTGGCATGCAGACAGGCCAGCACCCGCTGCCCTTTTTCATCGAATACCGCCCAATCCTCAGCCTGGGAAAAAAGCACGGCTTCCATCATGCGCAGCTTTTCCCGCTGGGGCAGGAAAATCCGGCTGATATCAACGGCTTGATGCAAGGCCTCCTCCACGCTTTTCAATCCGGAGGTAATCAAAATAGCGGGCAAGCCGTACTCCTGAGCCAAGGAATGGGTAATCATATCGCACAGCACCATGGGGCAGCCCTTCCGGGACAGCTTTTCCAGCGCCTGGCGTGCTTCCTGTTCATTGTGAATGGTATACAGATCGATTTCGTAACGCAAAATATCGCCTAAAATCAGCGCCGTGCGGGTGATGGAGGGAAAGCCCACTACAGTGTAGCGGCTGTTGCTGTTTTCCGCCAGCCGAATCGCCCGCAGAATATCATAGGGCGTCAGCTCAATTTCCACCACCGGAAGATTCGTTTTTTGACGGATCAGTTCGGCGGTGCCGCCGCGGGAAAGGATCACATCGAACTCCCGCTCCGTATATTGCGACGCGATGTGAGCGCCCTCCTCCAAATTGCCTACGCAGGCAGTCAGGGCCACGTCTGAAATACTTTCGGCGGCTTGAAGCATCAGGCTGCACATGCTCTCATAGGGGGCGATTCCCAAAACTCTGGTAACAGACAAGCAAATACCCTCCCCACAAAATGCTTTCGGTTACAGCATACCAGAAAAGAAGCATCATTTCAACCTGAAATGTTTCAAATTAAAACAAAATAAGAATGGAAACGAAAGAAAATGCTCTTGTGCGTTCAAAGGCAAATTTGTTATAATAGCCTTGTAAATGGATGATTTGTACATTACAGCAGCAAAACAGCGGAGCGTGAGAAAGACGTATGTTCCAAAATGAAACATTGCAATATGGTCAATTGCGTCTCGTGGTGATTGCTGATGATTTTACCGGGGCGCTGGATACCGGCGTAAAGTTCGCAAAGCACGGGGCGCGCGTCAGGGTGGCTTTAGCGGATGAGCTGCCATCGGACGCGCACGGGACGGAGGTGCTGGTGGTTGACGCGGAAACCCGGCATTTGCCTCCTCAAGAGGCTTACGCCGCCACCCTTCGCCTGGCCGGGTGGGCGGCAGCGCGGAGCGTACCCCATTTGTATATCAAAACGGATTCCGCCCTGCGGGGAAACATTGGCGCGGCTGTGAAGGCCGCTTTGGACGCAACAGGCAGTAAAATGGCCGCGTTCGCCCCGGCGTATCCCGATATGGGAAGGATCACCCGGGGCGGCGTGCAATGGATCGACGGTATGCCGCTTCAGGACAGCGTGTTCAGTCAGGATTTATTGAACCCCGTTCATATTTCAGGAATCGGAGATTTATTTTCCTCCTGGGATCTGGGGGTCAGGGAATATCCGCCAGGGGCAGAGATAGGCGATCTTCCAAAGGAAAAAACGGTTGCGGTATTTGACGTGGAAACCAACGACGATTTTCAGCTCGTCATCACCCAGCTGCAAGCGCGGGGCAATTTGCGTGTAACAGCGGGCTGCGCTGGCTTTGCCGATGCCTTGCACACCGCCCTGGGCCTGCCGTGCAGGGAGCGTCCCTCGCCGTATGTGGAAGGACCTTTGCTGGTAATTTGCGGCAGCGTAAATCCCATTACCAAGCTGCAATTGGCGTATGGGGAGGATATGGGCTGCGTGCGACGCACCTATCCACTTTCCCGGCTGCTGGATGAACACGATCTGGACAGCTTGGCCGGGCAAAACTGGCTAAAAGAGCTTCAGGGGTTATTTCGGACACGGGTATCCGTATTGCTGGATACAGACGGCCAAGGGCCGGAAGCGGGCCGGACAGCGGAGGCAGAAAAAATCGGCGCTTGCATCGCAGGACGGTTGGGTCAATTGCTTTTGCGGCTTCTGGACATGCCGGAAACGAAAGCTTATACGCCCATGGTAATCGGCGGGGATACGCTGATTGGCTTTGTCAGGCAGCTGAAAGCGCCGTCCATTACGCTGGAAGGAGAGGTGACCACAGGCGTGGTGGCGTTCTCCGTCCAGGTCAATGGAAAAAGGATCCGCATGCTGTCCAAAAGCGGCGGGCTGGGAAAGAAAAATATTCTGGACTGCGTTACGGCTCAGGCCAAATATGCGGAGGGATAAAATGTACGCGTGGAAAATTCCGGGCACGGTGTTCAGTGGGGAACATGCCATAGAGCAATTGCCGTTCCTGTGTGCGGAAGCAAAAAAAATCGCCGTGTTTTCCGATCACAGCATCGAAGCCGCCGGCGTGCTGGAGCATCCACTGGCGCTTCTCAGGCAAGCGGGCTTGGAGACGGTATGCCTGCTGGATTTATATCCCGAACCCACCTATAAGCAGGCCCAGGCGGTTGTGGACGCGTTCCAAAGCAGCGGCGCTGACAGGATCGTGGCCATTGGCGGCGGCAGCGTAATGGATATTGCCAAGCTCTGCTCCATTGCCGCGGACGGTCGGTATACGATCAAAGATTTATTGGATGATCCCTCCCGGGGCAAAAAGACGGTAAAAACCGTAATGATCCCCACGACCGCGGGCACCGGCGCGGAGGCCACGCCCAACGCGATCGTGGCTGTTCCGGAAAAGGAATTGAAGGTGGGCATCGTTTGCGCGGAAATGATTCCCGATGCGGTGATTCTGGACGGAGAAATGATTCGCCGCCTTCCCCCGGCCATCGCGGCCTCCACCGGGGTGGACGCACTGTGCCACGCCATAGAGTGCTATACCTCTCGGAAGGCGACGCCCTTCAGCGATCTGTTTGCGCAGGAGGCCTTGAAGCTGATTTTTCCCCATATCGAACGAGCCTGCCTGGACCCGGATGCCATCGAAAGCAAAAACGCCATGCTGCTGGCGGCCTTTTACGCCGGAGCGGCCATTACCTGTTCGGGCACCACAGCGGTGCACGCGCTGTCCTATCCCCTGGGCGGCAAATATCATATCGCCCACGGGACAGCCAACGCCATGCTGCTTGTACCCGTGATGCGCTTTAACGCTTCCGCCTGCCAGGAGGATTTTGCGCGGATGTACGATTTCTTGGAGGAACGCGACGCGCAAACAAATGAGGAAAAATCCGCCTGGGTGCTGACCCGGCTGGAGGAAATGGTAAAGCATTTAAATATTCCTACAGATTTAACATCCTTTGGCGTGACCGCAAAGGACGTGGACAGCCTGGTGAGCGCCGCCATGGATGTGCAGCGACTGCTGCAGAATAACAAGCGTCCGGTCACGCCCGAAGACGCACGGCAGATTTATCAACAGCTTCTCGCATGATGGAGGGAAAAATATGCAGGAAATCAAAGGCATCATCGTACCCATTCTCACCCCGATGCACGAAGACGAAACCATCAACGAGCAGGAACTGCGCCGCCAAATCGAACGGCTCATTTCAGCGGGCGTGCACGGCATTTTCCCCTTCGGCACCAATGGCGAAGGTTACATCCTTTCCGAAACAGAAAAGGTGCGGGTGCTGGAAATCTGCGTGGAGCAGGTGAATCACCGGGTGCCCGTATATGCGGGCACGGGCTGCGTTTCCACCCGGGACACCATTCGCCTTTCCCAAAAGGCACGGGACATCGGCGCGGATGTACTTTCCGTGATCACGCCCTCCTTTGCAGTCGCCTCCCAGAATGAATTGTATGATCATTTTCGCTCAGTGGCAGAAAGCGTGGATATTCCCATGCTGCTTTACAATATTCCCGCCCGTACGGGAAACGCCATCGCCCCCGCTACCGCCGGACGGCTCAGCGCCGTGGATAACATTGTTGGCATTAAGGATTCCAGCGGAAATTTTGATACCATCCTGCAATTCATTGAATGCACCTGGGGCAGCGGCTTTACCGTGCTTTCAGGAAATGATTCCCTGATTCTCTGGACGCTGATTGCTGGCGGGAAGGGCGCCATTTCGGGCTGCGCCAACGTGTTCCCGGAAAACATGGTGGCGATTTATACAAATTTCGCAGCCGGGAATATGACGGCTGCCCGGGCTGCGCAGGATGTGATCCGGCCCTTCCGGAACTGCTTTAAATTAGGGAACCCCAACACCATCACCAAAGCGGCCACCGCCATGCTGGGCTACCCGGTAGGAAAATGCCGTGCCCCCTTCAACCAGCTTTCGCCTGAAGCGGAAAGCGCTATTGGCAAGGCCCTGGAGGATTTAAAGGCCAAGGGAGTGATCCGCGCATGAAGCCCGTGATCGGCATCACCATGGGCGATCCAGCGTCCATCGGGCCTGAACTGTGCATTCGGGCCCTGAGCGATCCTGCCTTGTATGATACCTGCCGCCCGCTGGTTGTAGGAGACACGTCCATTTTGGAACGGGCTATGGCCATCCCCGGAATGCCGAAACTGCGCCTGCATGAAATCCGGGAGCCTGCGGAAGCAAAATTTTCTCCCGGAACGCTGGATGTGATTTCTCTGGGCTGCTGTTCTCCAGATGAAATCCCTGTGGGAGAAATCACTGCCAAAGCGGGAGACGCGGCGTTTCAATACGTAAAAAAAACGATTGAATTGGCCTTGGACGGCGCGGTGGACGCCACCGTGACGAACGCCCTGAACAAGGAAGCCCTGAACCTGGCCGGGCATCACTTTTCCGGACACACGGAAATCTATGCCCATTACACCCATACGGCCCGCTATACCATGCTGCTGGCACACGACGATATGCGCATCGTGCATGTTTCCACCCATGTATCCCTGCGGGAGGCCTGCGACCGGGTGAAAAAGAACCGGGTGCTGGAGGTGATTCGCATTGCGGACCGCGCCTGCCGGGAGATGGGAATCGAGAATCCCCGGGTGGGCGTGGCAGGCCTGAATCCCCACTGCGGGGAGGGGGGCTTATTTGGCCGGGAGGAAATTGAGGAAATTGCTCCCGCCATCGAAGAAGCCCAGGCAGAAGGCGTCAACGCCGTCGGCCCCATACCACCGGATACCATTTTTTCCAAGGCCCGGGGCGGATGGTACGATATCGTGGTAGCCATGTATCATGATCAGGGCCATATTCCCCTGAAGCTGCTGGGCTTTGTGTACGATCGGGATACAGGAAAATGGCAGGCGGTCAGCGGGGTAAATATTACCCTGGGGCTGCCCATCATCCGCACCAGCGTAGACCACGGAACGGCCTTTGATCAAGCAGGCCAGGGCACCGCCAGCGAATTGAGCCTGAAAAACGCCGTTGCTTACGCCGTTCGGTTCGCCGCCGCAAAGAGAAAAAGCGCCTACGAATGAAAGGGGAAAGCGTGAGGATGCGAAAAAGGAAAAAGCTGAATTCGGTAATCGCCGGGCGGGACGCAAAATCGCAGCTGACGCTGCAAATGATGGTGCTGCCCGCCATTGTGGTTACCGTTCTGATGTCCTATCTGCCCATGTACGGCATCACCATTGCCTTTAAAAATTATAATATCTTCAAGGGCGTGGCCAACAGCCCCTGGGCCAGGAACAACGGCTTTGAACATTTTATCGATTTCTTCAGCACCGAATCCTGCTGGCGCGTGCTGGGAAACACGGTATATATCGCCGCGCTGAAGCTGCTGTTCTGCACCTGGCCGCCGGTGCTGCTGGCCGTGATGCTCAACGAGCTGCGTTCCTCCAAATTCATGAAGCTGTCGCAGACCCTGTCCTATCTGCCGCATTTCATCGGCTGGTCCATCGCCTACGGCATTTTCTACAATCTGCTCAATCCCTCCTCCGGGGCGTTGAATATCCTGCTGGTACAGTGGGGCATCGTGGACCAAAAGATCAATTTTCTGGCGGAATCCGCCTATTACCGGCCTCTGATTATTTTAACAGCCCTGTGGAAGGGCGTGGGCTGGGGTTCGATCATCTATCTGGGCGTGATCTGCAACATCGACCAGGGGCTGTACGAAGCCTTGGCCATCGACGGAGGCAACCGCTGGCATAAATTCCGGTATATCACCTGGCCTCATCTGCGCCCCACCTTCGCGATCCTGTTTATTCTGGAATGTGGAAAAATCATGTCCGGCGGCGACGGGTTTGACCAGGCCTACGCCTTTGGCAACGCCAGCAACCGCCAGGTAGCGGACATTCTGGATACCTACATCATGCGCACCGGCTTTGATAATGGCCGCTATTCCTATGCCACAGCCGTGGGGCTGTTCAAATCCATCGTCAATCTGGCCCTGCTCATTACCTCTAACCGGGTGAGCAAGGTGATGACGGATGAATCGCTGTTCTAAAGGAGGTGGGCAACGTGAGCACAGCAGCAAAATCCCTTCCTCACAAACAAAGACATCACCGCCGCTGGAATGCCTTTGACGCGGTCAACGTGGTTTTCATGTGCCTGTTCCTGTTCCTCATCGTTTACCCCTTTTGGTACGCGGTGGTGAATTCCTTCAATGCCGACCTGGTGTGGAGGCCCGCATTTTTCCTGCCCGATAATTGGTCCGCCCGGCCTTACCAGATCGTCATGAACGATTCCAGCGTCATAACCGGCTTTATCAATTCCGTCCTGCGTACCGTGGTTGGCACTGCTGGCGCGGTCATCTGCTGCTCCCTGGCGGGCTACGCCATGAGCAAGCCATATCTCAAATTCCGCGGACTGTATATGGCCATTTTCATGATTCCTACCTTCTTTAACGGCGGGCAGATCGCCGTGTACCTGAATTTGAAGAGCCTGGGGCTGCTGAACAATTTCTGGGTGTACATTGTTCCTAAGCTGTTCGCGTTTTTCTGGATGGTCATTCTCATGTCCAATTTCAAGGGTGTGCCTTCGGAACTGGAAGAAGCCGCCTATATGGACGGTGCCAGCACCCTGCGGGTGTTCGTTCAGGTGGTGCTGCCCATCTGTCTGCCTGCCCTGGCCACCATCGCGCTGTACGCCGCTGTGAACCAGTGGAATTCCTGGTACGACACCGCGTATTACACCAACGGCAAAGCGCTCAATACTCTGTCCTGGATCCTGATGCGCACGGTAAAGGAGCAGGCCTTCGCCGATATGGCCCAGGATATGAAGGCGGTGGAAAACAACAGCTACAACCCGGAAGGCGTGAAAATGGCCACCATGGTCATCGCGGCAGTTCCGATTATCATGATCTATCCCTTCCTGCAGCGATATTTTGTGAAGGGATTGATGGTTGGCTCCATCAAGGGCTGACCGTTTGCTTGGCTTGAACGGGGAAGAAGCTAATCCCCCGTTGGCAAATAGAAATTGAGGAGGAAAATCACAATGACCAAACGCATCGTTTCTCTGCTTCTGATCGCGGTCATGGCGCTTTCTCTGGTCTGCGCCGCTTCCGCGGAGGAAACGCCCAGCTGGAAACAGGACACCTCGCCCGTTACCCTCAAGGTGTACTACGACCGGCCTGTGGACGCCGCCCAGATGGTGTCCGCCTGGGGCAATGAGCCTGTGAGCAAAAAGTGGATGGAAGACACCAACGTGAACGTGGAATGGGATTATGCGCCTGATGAATCCCACTCCAAGCTGAACATGATGATCGCTGGCGGCGATTACCCGGATATCGTTATCAGCTACACCAACTATGATATGCTGAACGATCTGGTGGCCAACGATGTGATCATCAAGTACAACGAGCTGCAGAACCAGTACGCTCCCGGCTTTGTGGACCGTCACTTCGGTGCCAACATGATCCTGTCCGTGCGTCAGCGTTTCGCTACCCAGGATCTGTATGTGCTTCCCACCGGCTCCCTCACCCCGGCAGAAATCGCCAGCCCCGACGTGCAGGGCTGCTCCACTGGCATGATGGTGCTCAAGAGTGTTTATGAAGCTATCGGCTCCCCCGATATGACCACCCTGGAAGGCACCCTGGACGCTTTCCGCAAGGTAAAGGAAATGTTCCCGGACATGATCCCCTTCCAAGCGTCCCGTAACCCTTCCCTGGACGGCGACGGCAACCCCCGCTGCATTTCCAAGCTGTTCCCCTTCTTTGAGCTGACCGGCAACTTCTATCAGGACGCGGAAAGCGGCACCTACAAAAAGTACTGGTACAATGAAAAGTTCTATGAGCTCCTCAAGTTCGTCAACACCCTGTACAACGAAGGCCTCATGGATCCCACCGAGCTCACCGACAGCGGCGCTCAGCTGCAGGCCAAGCTGTTCAACGGCCAGATCTTCGCCAACATGAACAATGACGCCGACAACATCGACTGGTTCAACGGCGAACTGGCCAACGCCGGCGTGAACGACGAATGGATTTTCGTTCCCCAGCCCAGCATCAACACCGTGGACGGCTACGGCTATGACAACATTATGGGCGGCGTTGGCGACCACTGTGTTTACATCTTCAACACCCCCAACGCTGGCCGCGCTCTGCAGTGGCTGGACTACGTGATGAGCAACGAAGCGCAGCTGGAAATCAACGTGGGCGTTCAGGGCATTTCCTGGGACTACAACGAAGCGGGCGTGCCCGTCATGTTCCCCGAAGTGCAGGCCCTCACCCAGGATGAACAGAAGGTGCAGTTTGGCGCCGGATTGTATCACTGCCTGCGCACCGGCCCCTGGCAGTCCATCATCAAGCGTTCCAGCGCTTCCGAAAAGCAGGTGGCCGCGCTGGACTTCATGAAGCAGTATTTCCGTGATTATTCCTTCTTCGGCTCCGCCAAGCCTGAAAACTACGCCGCCGACAGCGAGGAAATCAAGATCAAGACCAACGTTCGCGAATACTGGGAGCCCCAGATTCTCCAGCTCATCATGTGCAAGCCGGAAGAACTGGAAGCCAAGTACCAGGAAACCCTGAACAAGCTGGCTGAACTGGGCCAGGGCAAGCTGGACGAAGTGATCGCCAAGTACTTTGACAGCAAACTGGAAGAAACCCTAAAGTACGGCTCTGATCTGGACCTGTCCTATATGGGCCTGTAATAGCACAATCATTCCGTTTCCGGTTCATTTCGGGCGGGCTGCCAGTCCGGCAGCCCGCCTTTTTAAAACGAAAGGGGATGAGAAAAATGAAGCGGGCGGAGCTTTTCCTGGTCTGGAGGCGGGCCGCACCGTGTATATGGATCAGCAGGAGCGCCGCCTGGGACTGGACCCGGAAAAAATCATTGTTTTAAAAGGAGAAAATGAACTATGCGTTTTCCCACCCTGCAAGAACCTGTCCGCCTGGCGCTGATTGGCGCGGGCAACCGTTCGCAGAAAATTTATCAGCCGCTGTTTGAGGATTTAAAGCCCTGGATCGATTTGCGCGCGGTGTGCGACCCCGTCAGGGAGCACGCCGACAGCCTGGCCCAAAGGCTGGGCGTGCGCGCGTTTTATGATGTGCATGATTTGGCGGCCTCCGGCGAAATCGAGGCCGCGGTGGTGGTGGCGCCCATTCCGTTGCATTATGCCTACAGCGTCTATCTTTCCTGTCACCATATCCATAACCTGATCGAAACCGCCTGGTGCTCCACCCTGTCCCAGGCCAGGGCCATGGTGCGGGAGGCGGAAGAGAACGGCGTGGTGACCAGCGTAGCCGAAAACTTTTATCGGTATCCCATTGACCGCTTCGCCCAAACCTTGCGGGACGACGGATACATCGGCGATATCAAACGCATCTTTACTTATAATGATCATACCGGCTTCCATTCCAATTCCCGCTGGCTGGTTTTCGCGAAGGAATACCCGGATTGGGTCAGCGCTATGGAGCATGACATGGCCACCATGCCATGCTATGAAACACCCCAGCGCTTTCATGATCATGAGCTGTTCCGCTCCCGTTTCTATCATTTTCCTTCCGGCCTGATGGTGTTCGATCAGGCGGCGAATATCAAAGGCATGCTGGGACGGCAGGTGCGTCCGGGCTTTACGGAATGGCACGGTTCCCGCGGCACGCTGGCCCAGCAGGGCGGGCGCTACAGCGCGCCCCACTACCGGGTGCTGGACAATAATCACCGCACGGAGGCCGGCATCGGCGTCCATCCTGATTGGGAAGCGGAAATCCGCTGCTGCGATTATGTAGATTCTCTTGCCTATACGAACGATATTCAGCCCATTCATCCCAATATCATCAGCAAAGTGGAGCGTTATTACACGGAAACCGGGGCATATGCCGGTGTGCGGGCCGCGCTTCCGGGGAGAGAAATCAACTATCGCAATCCCTTTATCATGAAAAACAGCGGCGATCACTATTTCAAGGAATACGGCGTGTGCGTGGCCGCCCATATGGCAGATTTCGCGCTGTCCATCCGGGGCGTCCGTCCCTGCGAATTCGGGGCCCGGGACGCGCTGATGTCCATGATGATGGAAGCTGGCGCGCGGGAATCTGTACTGCAAAACGGCGCGCGAATTTCCTTGCCGCTGATGGGCGAACTGGAATCTGACGCGCTGTACCTTCGCCAACTGAAAAAAGAAATGGGCGTCGATCCCTTGGATGTGGAAGCCGTCATGGCCATCCGAGCGGAAAAACCCTAATATTGCTCCTCCAAGCAGGAATAATCCGAGCTTTCATCGGGCAGGCGGAGAAGTCGGCTTTCATGTTCTCCCCCATTGGTCTACTGTAACAGTATGGATCAATGGTAAAATGGGTCTCATCCCCCGCGGGGTGAGTGGACTGAAATATCGAAAGTAAATTGATTTATCGGTTATATCTTCTATGATTCTTCCATAGAAAAGCAGAGATAAAAAGCCGTCAGGCTGAAAGCTTCCTGACGACTTACCGGGGATTGATTCTTGGGCTGGTTTTTAGCGTAGGGCGGGCCGGAAGGCCCTGGGCATGCGGCTGAAAGCCGCTTCCTCTATCAATTTGCGGCCGTAAAATGATGTTCCCATCGAAAGACTGCTTGCAGACTTTCGATGGCAGAGCATCGACTTTGTCGATGCTCTGCCGCTGAAAGCGTCTTATTCCTTCCCTTCCATCTCATTTTTTTCCTTCGTTCCGGCGGGCGGCCAGGTAATCCTTCACTTTTTTCTGGGCCACGATGCGGTAAGCGGGGCGGTAGGCCTGCCGGTAGCCTTCGGAATGGTGCACGGCTGTCGCCCTGCGGGGATAGCGGGCCAAAAACAAATCCAGCGTCACGGGGTCAAAGGGCGTTTCGTCCTCCTCCGCCAGCCTTTGC
Organism: uncultured Clostridia bacterium; assembly: GCA_946615495.1. Taxonomy (GTDB): domain Bacteria; phylum Bacillota; class Clostridia; order Christensenellales; family Aristaeellaceae; genus RUG563. Next base: position 3,264 of record CAMOHY010000001.1, on the reverse strand, counting down.
AGGGCGCGAATGCCCTGCCAGAAGCGTTTTTCGTCCCCCTGGACCGTCTTGGCCGCGTCCAGGAACAGGCGGTTTATGTCCTCCGCCGGAATGCCGCGCTTCTCGCAGGGCCGCAGGTTCAGCCTGCACAGGCCGTTGCCGATGGATTCATACAGCGCTTCATCCGCGGGCCCCTCCCCCAAGGCGGCCATTTCCTGCTTAAGGATGGCCAGGCTTTTGGCGCTGTCCCGAATCATGTGCTCCGGGCCGAATTCCTGCTGATAGATCAGCTTCACCGCGTCCTGCGCCTCCATGCGGGGGTACAGGGAAAAATGGCGCAGCAGAATATCCTCAAGCATGGTTTGCTTCCTCCCGTTCAAAATCGTATTCCACCCGCGTCAGCTCCAGCCCGCAGGCGGGGGCCGTCACCCCCAGGTCCAGCCGGTCGCGGCTTTCAAGGGCCCGCGCGATGCAGTCCTTGTCCAGCTTGCCGTGGCCCACGTCGATGAGCGTGCCCGCGATAATGCGCACCATGTTGTACAAAAAACCGTTGCCGTGCACCCGCAGGGTAATTTCCTCCCCCGCCCGGTCCAGCGCAAAGAAATCAATGGTGCGCACGGTGGTTTTGGCCTGACCGCCCGCGGCGGCGAAGGCGGCAAAATCATGGGTGCCCAGCAGGGCCTGGGCGCTTTGGCGCATGGCAGCTTCATCCAGCCGCACCGGCACGTGGGCCGTGCAGTGGCGCAGGATGGCGCTGGCGTGGGGCGCGTTATGGATGCGGTAGGTATACAGCTTGCCCGCGGCCATAAAACGGGCATGAAAATCATCCTTGACCTGCCTGGCCGCCGTCACCCGGATATCCTCCGGCAACCACCGGTTCAGCACAAAGGGGTATTTTTCCGGCGGGATGGATGAGCATACGTCAAAATGCGCCCGCTGGCCCAGGGCGTGCACCCCGGCATCCGTGCGGCTGGCTCCCGTGACCCGGACGAACTGGCCCGTGGCCTTTTGCAAGGCCTTTTCCAGTTCGTCCTGAATGCTGGGGCCGTTATTCTGGTACTGCCAGCCCACGTACGCCGTGCCGTCATAGCTGACGGTGAGCAAGATTCGCTTTTGTTCCATTCCTTCTCTCTCCTCCGCCTTCTATGATACCTTTTTTCCGCGGATTCTTCAAGCAAAAAGTGCGCGGAGTTGTTGCCTTCGCGCACAATGCCTATTTTTTTCGTTCCGCAAACGCCGCCGCTTCCGCGACCCAGCCCATCAGCTCTTCATCAATCTCCCCGGCCGACGCGACGAGCACATGATGGGTCCACCGGTTGGGATAGGGCTGGCAGGCGCTGTCAATGCGGGGAGACTCCACCCGGCGGTCCAGGCCGAAGGTGACGGTGATATAATCCTTGGGCCGGTCCGCCGCCCGGCGCGCGGGCAGCAGGGACACGCAGGCAAACAAATGGCGGTTGTAATAGGAAATCTGGGTTTTCTGCACCTTGACGCGCACATTTTCCACCTGCCCGCGCACCCGGCCGTCAAAGGCAAGGTACAGAGGCAGCGCGCCGGGATGGGCGCTGAAAAACAGCAGCGCGCCGCCGGAAACACGCTCCGCTTCCATTACGCTTCCGGCCGCAGCACGGTGCCCATATCGTCGCCGTCCAGCACCTTCAAAATACTTTCCGGCTCAAACAGGCCAAACACCCGCACGATGGGCACCTTGTTTTCGGCGCACAGGGCGAAGGCCGCCGCGTCCATCACCTTCAGGCGCATTTCCTGTGCCTTTTCATAGCTGATTTCCCGAATCAGGGTAGCGTCGGGGTTCTTTTTCGGGTCGTCGGTGTACACGCCGTCAATGTTCTTGGCCAGCAAAATGGCGTCGGCGCCCACTTCCACCGCGCGCAGCACCACCGCCGTGTCGGTGGAAAAGAAGGGGTTGCCGCTGCCGCCCGCAAACAGGGTGACATAGCCCTTTTTCATGTATTTCCGGGCCTTTTCAGCGTTAAACACTTCGCACACGCGGGGCATTTCAATGGCGCTCATCACCACCGCCTTGCCGCCGGCGCGCTGCACGGCGTCCCGCATGGCCAGGCAGTTGATGACCGTGCCCAGCATGCCCATCTGGTCCGCCGTCACCCGGTCCATTTCCCCGCCGGAGCGGCCGCGCCAAATATTGCCCGCGCCAATGACCACGCCCAGCTGCGTGCCCCCTTCGGCGATTTCGCAGAGCACCTTGGCCACATGGTCGATGATGCCGTGGTCAAACAGCCGGCCGTTTTCCCCCAGCATTTCTCCGCTGAGCTTGAGCAGAACGCGCTTGTATTCCTGATTCATTCCGTTGCCCCTCCTCTGCAAAAAAACGGGGCGGCAAAAGCCGTCCCCGTTTTATGGTTTTTTCTTACTTCTTGGTCATTTCGGCGATTTCTTCGGCCAGGTTGCTTTCTTTCTTTTCGATGCCTTCGCCGCACTCATAACGGGTGAACCGGCGGATGGAAATCTTTTCGCCGGAAGCCAGGGTGGCCTCGTTCACGCGGGTAGCGATGGTGATGTCAGGATTCTTAACGAAAACCTGTTCCATCAGGCAGTTTTCCTTGTAATACTTTTCGATGCGGCCTTCCACCATGCGGTCCACGATCTTTTCGGGCTTGCCTTCGTTCAGGGCCTGGGCGCGCAGGATTTCCTTTTCCTTGTCCAGGGCTTCCTGGGGCACGTCTTCCTTGTTGATGTACAGGGGGTTGGAAGCGGCGATCTGCAGGGCGATGTCATGGCACAGTTCCTTGAAAGCGTCGGTCTTGGCCACGAAGTCGGTTTCGCAGTTCACTTCCACCAGCACGCCGATTTTGCCGCCCATGTGGATGTAGCTTTCCACAGCGCCTTCGGCGGCCACGCGGCCGGCCTTCTTGGCGGCGGCAGCCAGGCCCTTTTCACGCAGATAGGCCACAGCTTCGTCCATATCGCCGTTCTTTTCTACCAGGGCCTTTTTGCAGTCCATCATACCGGCCTGGGTGCGTTCACGCAGTTCCTTAACCATCGCAGCAGTAATTTCAGCCATGGGAATGACCTCCTTCATAAGCTATCAAAAGAAATGATTCTGTAGGAATTATTCGGCGTCGGCCACAGGCGCTTCTTCGGCGTCGGGTTCGCTCTGCTCGCCCTGCTTGCCTTCCAGCACGGCGTCAGCCAGCTTGCCGGCGATCAGCTTGACAGCGCGGATGGCGTCGTCGTTGCCGGGAATCACGTAATCCACTTCGTCGGGGTCGCAGTTGGTGTCCACGATGGCCACGATCGGAATGCCCA